>NZ_JBHIOZ010000083.1:0-5566 GCF_042195805.1 Bartonella sp. AP57NXGY
TCTGGTTTTGTGATTGATGCGCAAAAAGGGATTATTGTTACAAATTATCATGTTATTGTAGATGCTGATGATATTGAAGTTAATTTTACGGATGGTACAAAACTAAAGGCAAAGCTTCTTGGAAAGGATAGCAAAACTGATTTGGCGTTGCTTCAAGTCGATGCAGGAAGTAAAAAATTAAAAGCTGTGCGTTTTGGTGACTCAGAAAAAGCACGTATTGGTGACTGGGTTATGGCTATTGGTAATCCTTATGGTTTTGGTGGAAGTGTGACGGTTGGTATTATTTCTGCACGTAACCGTGATCTTAATGCTGGTCCCTATGATAATTTTATTCAAACAGATGCAGCAATTAATCGGGGAAATTCTGGTGGGCCGTTATTTGATAGAAATGGTGAAGTCATTGGCATTAATACAGCAATTGTTTCACCTTCGGGAGGATCTATCGGTATTGGATTTGCTATTCCATCGGATATGGCTCTTTCTGTTATTAATCAATTGCGTGATTTTGGAGAAATAAGGCGTGGTTGGTTGGCTATTCGTATTCAGCCGGTAACAGAGGATATTGCAAAAAGTTTAAAATTGGACAATGCTGTGGGAGCATTGGTGGCTGGTAAAATAGAACAGACGGAAGAAAATAATGTAGATAATAGCCAGTTACAAACTGGAGATGTTATTCTTTCCTTTGGTAATTCCAAAATTAAGCATGCACGTGATTTGCCGCGTTTAGTTGCAGAAAGTTCAGAAGGAAAAGTGGTGGACGTTACTATTTTACGCAATGGGCAAGAAGCAACAGTAAAAGTTAAGCTTGGACGTTTGATTGAAACAGATCCAAATGAAGATACAGAAGAAGTTGATGATAAAAAAAATCAAGATCTGTCGAAAAACGCGACAATGCAATTTATGGGAATGACGTTATCTGAACTGACAGAGGATTTGCGTCATCGTTATTCAATTTCAGATAAACTTCGAGGACTAGTGGTGACATCTGTTGCACAAAATAGTGCAGCGGATAAAAAGCGTATTCGCGTTGGTGAAGTGATTGTTGATATCAATCAGAGTTCTATCACAACAATTGATGAGGCTAAAAAACGTATTCATAAATTACGTGAAGCTGGACGCAAAAATGCTCTATTTATTGTAGCGCGTCCAGATGGAGAGTTACGGTTCGTAACGCTCCTAATGGATTGATCCTTAAAAAATTATTTTTTGTTTTTTATCAGCCTTAGTGTGTGGGATATTTTGCAAGTCAGCCATGTGATGTCCAATATTTCTCAAGCTCATTTCACGATAGAGAGTATGGGGTGTGCAATATAAAATCCATTGGAAATCATTATATCTTTATGCTGAATATCAAAGTATAAATTGGTGTCATCATAGTATTTTTCAGTTCTCAATATTGTAACAGCCTAGACTTTGAAATGCTGCATAAGAGCTATTGGTACACCTTTCTTAAGTCCATTTTTATCTCTGCTTGTGATGCGCAAGTAAATGGTATTGATATGATACTTTATGAGGCTCTTATTATAAACCGGCGTAGCATGCTATTTTTATAGGAAAAAATAAAGCTATTTGATTGTATAGATTAAACTTAGTATTATTTTCATAAATGATGACAGAGAGTATATTTTTAATGGCCTTAACGGACAGAATTATTATAGCTGTGGTTTGTTATTGAATTATGATAGCAAAAAATGCTTGGAAATTCCTTTGGTGTTGTTATTAAGTCCATTTTTTCTTTTTTATAAGTTTCATAAGGGGCTTTGTCTTAAGGGGAATTTGTGTTCGTATTTTTGTTTGAAGTATTTACTCTATGATAATGGAGAGAAAATACAGGAAGGCTTTGGGGGTGTCTGCATGTTGCAATAAGTTATTGATTGGGAGAAATTGCTATTCATGACACAGAGAACAGTTACATTAATAGCAGGGCCAACGGCAAGTGGGAAGTCAGAACTTGCCTTGCAAATGGCTCAAGAAAAAAATGCTCTCATTATTAATACTGATTCAATGCAGGTTTATGATGTTTTAAATATTTTAACGGCACGGCCGAGGGAGGCTGACACCGCGATTGTTCCCCATTATCTTTATGGTCATGTGAGTCCTACTTTGAACTATTCAGTAGGGCAATGGTTGTGTGATGTCGAGAAGCTATTGGCTACTTTTTCTTTAAGATCAGTTATTTTTGTTGGTGGAACAGGACTTTATTTTCGTGCTCTTTTAGAGGGGATTTCGGAAGTCCCTCATGTTCCAGATGTTGTGCGGCAGAAGTGGCGTTTGCTGCTTGATAAAGAGGGACCTGAAAGTCTTTATCGCCAGTTGTTGCAGATTGATGCTGTTGTTGCTGAAAAAATTTCTTCGCATGATAGGCAGCGTATTGTACGTGCTTTGGAAGTTTATGATGCAACCGGTAAGACGCTCAGTTGGTGGCAGAAACAAAAAACAACACCTCTCATTGCGCCAAATTTGACCGAAAAAATTCTTCTCATGCCACCACGTCCTCTGCTTTATGAACGTATTCATAAACGCTTGGATTCTATGATTGAAAGAGGAGCTTTAGAAGAAGTGGTGGCTATGAAAAAACTTAAACTTTCCCCTTCATTACCAGCAATGAAGGCTATTGGTATACCTGAGTTTATGGCTTATTTGGATGGATATAGAAGCTTTGAGAGTGCTCTTGAAGCGGTGAAAATACAAACGAGGAGATATGCAAAAAGACAAATGACATGGTTTCGTAATCAATTTGATGAAGAATGGATGCTTACTTTTTGATAAAAGAGTTAGAGCTTTGCAAAGAAACTTATCGAAAGATAAAAGATAATTCGTGAAAAAGAAATTTTTTAGAAAATATAATTTTTTATTGACGAATGGTATCAATGGAATTAGAAATCTCTCTACAAGGAATTTTTTATATATTTTATACGTTGGAATAATGGGGGTAATCATACAGTATGTGTTGTGTAATGGGCTCCTTTGGGGGCTTTTTTTATGGGCTCCGTTAGGGGCTTTTTTATTGTCCTATAAAGTAGGTGAGTGGGAAAAATGAGAAATGATCCAAGAAAGCAAGAGAGTGCAGATGGAAAAATAATGTCGGGCGCTGAAATAGTGGTTCAAGCTCTTATAGATCAAGGCGTTGAACATATTTTTGGTTATCCTGGTGGGGCTGTTTTGCCTATTTTTGATGTTCTTTATCACCAAGATACACTCCAGCATATTTTGGTGCGCCATGAACAAGCCGCAGGGCATGCAGCTGAAGGCTATGCACGCAGCACAGGGAAGGTAGGGGTTATGCTTGTGACTTCTGGTCCAGGGGCAACGAATGCTGTTACACCTTTGCAAGATGCTCTTATGGATTCGATACCTCTTATTTGTTTTTCTGGGCAGGTGTCAACAACGGTGATTGGAACAAATGCTTTTCAAGAGGCTGATACAGTTGGAATTACAAAGCCTTGTACGAAGCGTAATTGGCTGGTTAAAAATGTCAATGATCTTGCGGCTATTATTCATGAAGCTTTTTTTCTTGCTCAATCAGGTCGTCCTGGGCCGGTTTTGATTGATATTCCTAAGGATGTTCAATTTGCTTCAGGATTTTATAGAGCACCTCAAGTTCAGGAGTCTTTACATTCTTTTCCATCGTTGAAAGGGAATACTAAGGCTATTGAATCTGCCGTTTCTCTTTTAGTTGAGGCAAAACGCCCTATTATTTATTCTGGTGGTGGTGTTATTTCATCGGGGATGAAAGCTATACAGCTTTTACGTAATTTGGTTCAATTGGGGGATTTTCCGATTACTTCAACATTAATGGGACTTGGTGCTTATCCTGCTTCCGGTAAAAATTGGCTTGGAATGCTTGGAATGCATGGAACCTATGAGGCTAATATGGCCATGCATGATTGTGATGTCATGTTAGCTGTTGGAGCACGATTTGATGATCGTATCACCGGGCGCCTTGATGCATTTGCACCTCATGCGCGTATTATTCATATTGATATTGACCCTTCTTCTATCAATAAAATTGTAAAAGCAGAAGTTCCAATTATTGGTGATGTGGCGCATGTTTTGGCAGATATAATGCAACATTTGCATATGCATCAATCAAAGTTCGATAAAGAAAGTCGTAAAACATGGTGGACGCAAATTAACCGTTGGAAAGCTCGTAATTCATTGGCATATGCGGAGAAAAAAGATGTCATTATGCCGCAATATGCTCTTGAACGGCTGTATGCTTTTACCAAAGATGCGAATGCTTATATTACAACGGATGTCGGGCAGCATCAGATGTGGGCAGCGCAGTATTATCATTTTGATGAACCAAAACATTGGATGACTTCTGGTGGTCTTGGAACGATGGGGTATGGTTTACCTGCTGCTATAGGTGTTCAAATAGCGCATCCTGATGCGCTTGTTGTGTGTATTTCTGGTGATGCCTCCATTCAGATGAATATTCAAGAGCTTGCAACAGCTATTCAGCATGACACACCGGTGAAAATTTTCATTTTAAATAATCAGTATATGGGAATGGTCCGCCAGTGGCAGCAATTGCTGCATGGTAATCGTCTTTCTCATTCTTATACGGAATCTATGCCTGACTTTGTGAAATTGGCACAAGCTTATGGAGCCGTGGGAATTCATTGTTCAAAACCCGATGAACTTGATGATAAAATTCAGCAGATGATTGACTGTGATAAGCCTGTTCTTTTTGATTGTCGTGTTTATCATTTAGAAAACTGTTTTCCTATGATCCCATCGGGATGTGCTCATAATGAGATGTTATTACCCGATGAGGCAAGCGAAGAAGCTATTGCAAATGCTATTTCTTCCGAGGGAAAGATTCTTGTATAAAATGAATATGTTAACAAAATGGTGAAGGATGGTGATGATGAAGTCTTTGGAGTCTTCATCTCTGTCACTTCTTTGTGGAGAGTTCCTATTATCCTTAGAGCTCATTTTATGATTTTCATTCTTTGTTTAAAGACATGGGGTGTATTATTATTTGTTCATCTAAAAAATGTTATAAGTCGTGTGCACAATTATGTTTGAATTTATTTGTACGCGATGTTTGTTTTTTTAATTCATATGTTCACATTAATAGCTATTTCGTTGCATTTTTTAGATAATACATTGAATTATCTGTTATAAATTAATTATGTTGTCTCATATATGAATGATTTCATCGTGCAAGAAAAAAAGCCACACTGCTTGAAGGGTGCAACCATGCAAGCCATTATGCCTATGAAAACAATAGAAAAGTTTGTTACTATGTTTTGGTTTTGCATTATGAAATTACTCCAAATAGCTCTTTCAGGGGCTTGATAGGAAAATCCCCCTAGCGGTTTGAAAGGAAGGGAAAAAATAACAAAAATCAAATGCAGCCATAGAAAACCAATAGGTCACCATAGCTTATAATCAGGTATGATTATGCGGGAGAAACCTATACATATGAGATGTATCGTCAATATATAAACCAGAATAATACTCAACATCATATCATTATCAGGATATTAACATTGAAAATTAAATACTCTTTCTTTTATTTGTTCTATATATCTATGATTCCATAAATCTGCAGACA
>NZ_JBHIOZ010000084.1:0-5452 GCF_042195805.1 Bartonella sp. AP57NXGY
ATATCACGCATAATATGCGCATGTTGCTTACCGCATAACTCTGCAATTTCACGACTAGACATCGTTTGAACTGTTGTATTTTGAAAATTTCTTTCAGATGTTGTGATAAAATTATGCATGCTTCACTCCATTCGTTGTGACAACATTGTCATTGTGCTTGATTTGCTGTCTTAGATGTCTTAAGAAATCTTCTAATGTTTCAGGATTTGAATAATCGATTTTTGAATTTACTTTTTTTTCGCATTTCAGAAAATATTCACGCACTTGTTTACCTTTGAGACCAGGTTCACAAATGGCAATGTGTTTTGCTGTGTCTAAAGTGAGAGCATAATCTTTAAAAGGATTTCCACGTGAGGAGTTTGATAATTCTTTAGTAGAAAGTACAAAGTCGACATCTTCTCTAAAGCTAAGTTCTTTAATACAGTTTGTTATCCACTTTCTAAACTCGGTTTTTACCTCTAAAAAGGTATATAAATCACGAGCGCTAATAGTTTGAACCTTTTGATGCTGGATAATATTGTATTGAGTAGCAAGAAGCTTTTCCATTACGAACCTCATGTTGATGGGATTGATGAATGAAAGGGGGCGCTTTTAAATGCGCCCTTCAGAATTTAAAGCACATCACAAGGACGCAAACGGTGTTGTTGTTCGTAAGTACCGTAAATCTCATCATTATATTTTTCGTCTGCGATCTCGTCTAAAAGTTCTTGGTAAACATCACTTTCGCGTACAAAGTCATGAACCTCACTATCCTCATGGAGATGTTCGATATTTTCTTTTACATATGCTTCTGCAATCTCTTCAGAGATATCTTCACAATTATTCTCAGAAGGATTGATGCGAAAGATTTGGATTGCATCATCTACCTCATCAACAATGCTTAGAATTTGGCTTGCATCAAGTGGTCCAGACTCTGCAATGTGTTGATCTTTATCGTAGGCAACTAATAAAATTTCATTGGAATTTATAAGAATTGGCTTATCCATAATTTTTCCTCCCTAACGCCTCTTGGCGATTGTTTGTGCGTGGTTTATATAATTACTTATATAACTATAATTATAAAATAGTAAGCAAAAAATTATAAAAAGTTATATTTTTATAAAAAATATTATAATATCTTGCTGAATAAGAGGGGAGGATAATTAGCGATAAGTCCGAATCATCTTGCTGTAAGAACTTATTGGCAAAATAGCAAATATCTCTCCAACCCACACAATTTTAACATTCTTAATAGGCAAGGCATTCCAAGAAAGCAGATCTATTTCACCATTCATTCCCCTGCTAATCTGCTTTATATATCTTTTATTATCATGTGTTAAAATAACGGCTTCTTTGCCAAAAAAGGATTCTATTGTTTTAATTTGGCGCCGTCTTACGATAACCATATCTCCATCTTTATAGGCTGGAATCATAGAATCTCCTTTAACTTCAAAAGCAACCATATCATCAGGTAAAGCAAAAGGAATTTCTACTTGTTCAAGACCATCTTCAGGGATTTGTTCAAAACTTGGATCTATCTGTGTTCCTGTTCCAATATACCCCATAAGAGGAACAAAAGTTGTGAAGTGATTATCCCCTTTTAGTTCTTTATATAATTCTAAAATGGCATCTC
Source organism: Bartonella sp. AP57NXGY (assembly GCF_042195805.1). Lineage (NCBI taxonomy): Bacteria > Pseudomonadati > Pseudomonadota > Alphaproteobacteria > Hyphomicrobiales > Bartonellaceae > Bartonella > Bartonella sp. AP57NXGY. The sequence continues at coordinate 1,613 of NZ_JBHIOZ010000084.1, forward strand.
GATTAGAGCCGCGTGGATCAGAATCTTTTAACCACTTAGACACTGAAGCTTGTGTTACGTTTAGCCGTTTGGCTACATCTTCTTGCGTTAAGTTAAACTCGGTCAAAATCTTTTTTAATGTGCTTATGATATTAGATTTATTACTCATACTTCTGCTTACCTTATTTTTTTATCGTTGATAAAGATAATTTTCATTGACTTTATATAACTATAATTATATGAATAAAATAAGACAAAGCTGTAATTGGAGCTTGTAAATGGATCAACGAGAAGATTTTAAGAATTTGACTAAGTCAATACGGGGCAAATTTAATTGAACACAATCAGAAATGGCGAAAATGCTTGGTGTAACTCAAGCAGCTGTTTGCAAGTGGGAAAAAAGAGGATCTATCTCCGTAATAAATTATCTCAAGCTGCAAAAGTTGAAGGATAGTTCTAGCCCTATGCCTGCTTTTACTACTTCTCCCACAGAAAAGAATGAACATCAACAGCATCATTCACATTCTTAAAGAAGAAAGATCAGAGATGATAGATGTCCTACAGATCACTATAAGCAAAGTCCAGTTGATTGATCTTGTTAATAAGATTGGACAGGAAACCATATATTATGGTCTCCGTTCGCCTGAAGATGCATGTTTTGAAATAAGGATAGATCCCTCATCAACAGGTTTTCTTGTCTATATGCTGCATAGTATCTTTGCGCGTGATGATAGAAAATATTTTCCGTTATTTCCGTACGATGATTTTAATCAATGGTTTTTATCTGTGTTTACGCAAGCTTTTACAACTTGGTTTGATAATTATTTTTCTCAAGAGTTGTCATCTTTTTATCGCTTAAATGAGCTGATCTTGTTTACAGCCTTAGTCAAAAGTAAGCTTGATTTCTTAAGGGATAAACTCATCGAAAAAAGAAAAGAAGAAATTGAATTAATAGATGATGCATGCAGTGTGTGTCTGAATCTGAGTTAATCCAATTTTTTAAAGTCTATGAGGTCGGTTTGTGTCGTTACAGTCATTGTTGTTTCTGGTTTCAATGGGGATGTATGAGTAATGATTAAAGTAACTTGGGCTTTTATATCTTCTTCACGCGCAGCTACAAAAATAAGGATTCCTGTGTACTTATCTTCTGAGGGAGCTATAGAAATATTAACATCGATTTCTTGTCCCGTTCGAAAATCCTTTGCTTTCTCACAGTATCCGGATGATATTGTGTGTGACGTTGGTCTGGCATCAGGATTAACATATGGTGATTGCATTTGCCGCAATCTTATTTCCGGTTTGTATCTAATGCCATATCCAAGAATAAAGCGAGAACCATCTTTTAGCTTTATATTTAAAACGTGGATGACAGTTTGTGCATTGTTTTTTATCTTTAAACAAAGAAGCGTCCACTTGCCTTTTGTTGGCAAGTGGGGTCCAGTTATATATATATAGAAGGTGGCGTTCCTAAATCCTCTACTCTTTTGTTATCTAACAAAATTTTAATATGTTCTTCTGACCATTTGGCAAGATCTTTTGTCGATATTGCTTGCTCTTTAAGAACTATCGTCTGTTCTTGGCTTTCTGCAAATTGCTTGCTTATCCATTCTCTATCTTCTTCTCGTTTTTTTGCAGCTGTTTCTAAATCATCTTTGCGGATTTTAGCGGCTTCTTTACGGTCTTTATTTCTTAAAATAAGCGCTACTGAAAGAGATCCGATAAATGACAGGAAACCTGTAAGAAATATCTTTATCCATTCTTGTATCATAACTCCCCCCACTTTTTTAGAATCGTTGGGAGGATACTTTTTCAAAAACATTTTTTCAAGACAAGCAATCACAACACGTTCTGTCATAACACACATATAAATACGTAGAGCCTTAAGGGGGGATTATGACCACTAACGCACAAACCATTTTATGTCTTGATCTAGGGACCAAGACAGGCTGGGCAATATGCGGTGCGGATGGTCACATAACAAGCGATACAGAAGATTTTCAATCACGCCGTTTTGAAGGCGGTGGTATGCGTTATTTACGCTTTAAACGGTGGCTTACTGAACTAAAGAGATCTGTTGATGAAATTGACGCGGTATATTTTGAAGAGGTGCGCCGGCATGTGGGTACAGACGCTTCTCATATTTACGGAGGCTTTCTAGCAACCTTAACAGCGTGGTGTGAACATCATCAGATACCATATGAAGGCATTCCTGTTGCTACCATTAAGAAAGCAACGACAGGCAAAGGAAATGCTTCAAAAGAAGAAATGATTAAGGCAATGCGTGCAAAAGGTCACACGCCTTGTGATGATAATGAAGCAGATGCTTTGGCAATTTTATATTTAACGAAAGAAGGGGATATACATGTCCAGTAAAATACCATGGACGAGACTGTTTGCCGATAAATGGGCGGTGGTCGTCGATTATTTACCTCCTGTAGAAGGTAATATCTATATGAGATTGCGGTTTCGCATGCTTCGTACTGGTGAACCTCTTTTTTGTAACATTAAAGTTTTGTCTCATTACATTGGTTATTCAGTAAAGAAATTTGAGACAGCTTTGAATGTTTTGCTAGAAGAAGGATATATTATTCGTTTAGCAGATGGTCGTTTATGGAATCTCGATGTTGAAGAAGAATTAAAAAATTGCAATGAGAATTTAAATAAACTTTCAGAAAAAGCTATAAAAGCTGCGAATACTAAGAGAAAAAAACATAAAGATGACTCATCAAAAGACCATGATGATGTCATCACGAGGTCATGATGACATCATGATGAAACACATTAACATAGACAATAACATATATAATAAAAAAACTAAAACTATCGTTTTAGCAAAAAAAGAAATTGGTTCTGAAAGTTTAGAAACAAACGAACAGGTTGACGAGCCAACAGAGGTTGCTGTTGTTGAGACCACATCAGAGCAAATCGAAACCTCATCAGACAACCAACCTCCCATTCACGAGCAAGAGAACGTTCCCAAAAAAGCAAAACGAGCGCAAGCTAATCGCGGTTGTCGATTGCCAGAGGATTTTGAACCCGATTACGATTTTGCAATCGAAGAGGGCTTGCCTCCAGAGCGCGTGAAAGTCGAAATCGCAAAATTTCGAGATTATTGGCGTTCAAAAGCCGGAGCAAATGCAACCAAAACCGATTGGCAAGCAACATGGCGTAACTGGGTACGAAAGGCTATCGAGGTTTTAGAAAAAACAAAAAACACGAACAACAATGGTGGAAACAATGGAAATTACACTCAAAAGCAAAAAAGCATTGGGGAGCGTATCGCAGACAGTCTCCTTGATATCGGAAATCGAGGGTATTTTGAAACACATTCATGCGATGATACCTCCGAGCGGTCCGTTTGTTTTGAAGGATGGCAGCCAATTAACGAAACAGCAGGAATCGATTGCTTTAGAGGCTGGTGATCAATTGCAAGAGCTCTTCGCCGTGAAAGCAGGTAAAGAGGATATAGCAAAAGCTATTCGCATGCTGTCGTGTGGTTTGAAAATAGCACAACAATCAGACCATGAGGGAATGGCGTTGACCTATGGAATGGTTTTGGAAAATGTCTCTGCATGGTCACTGATGACAGTGGTCAAACGGATTTTATGTGATGAAATAAATTGTTTATCCGATACGTTTTTTCCGAGCACACGAGAACTTGTCAGGTTGTGTCGAGATTTAGAAAACAGTCTTTTGAGAAAAGCCAATTTTGTACGCAATGCTGTTTTGAGATTCCGTGAAAAGGAGTTGAAAGAACAAGCAGAGAAAGAGCATTCAACACCTATAACGCTTGTTCACAAGCAAGAGCTTGAAGAGACTTTAAATGGCATTGGTGGGATAATGAAACGCTTTGGTCCACAG
>NZ_JBHIOZ010000085.1:0-5408 GCF_042195805.1 Bartonella sp. AP57NXGY
AAAGGTCAATGTTTTCCACGCTATATTTACGAAGATACTACGGTTTCAAAAAGTAAAAGTGAGAAACAATCCCATTTATTTACGCATTCTACGGAGAAAAACACAACAGCTGGTTTACAGAGGCGTAATGCTATTACTGATGAGGGGCTAGAACATTTTAAAGCCGCTTATCCTAATGAAACCATAACAAAAGATGATCTATTCTATTATGTTTACGGTCTACTTCATTCAGAAGATTACCGTGCTCGTTATGCGCATAATTTATGTAAAGAATTACCTCGCATTCCTTGTGTAAAGAGTGCTGATGATTTTTGGAAGTTCGTAACAGCAGGGCGTGAACTGGGTCATTTGCACGTGAATTATGAAACTGTAAAACCTTATCCAGTCACCTTTAAAAAGGGTAATCCAAAACAGACAGAGATCTCTAATCCCGAAGAATTTTACTACGTTACAGAAATGAAATTTTCTGGGAATAGTAAGGAAAAGGATAAATCGACTGTTTTTTATAATAGCAATATCATCATGACGGATATACCTCTTAAAGCTTATGAGTATATAGTCAATGGAAAGCCTGCTCTTGAATGGGTTATGGAACGTCAATGTGTTAAAACAGATAAAAAGAGCGGCATTGTTAATGATGCTAATCGCTATGCTGTTGAAACCATTGGCAACCCTGCCTACCCTCTAGAGTTATTTCAGAGGGTTATTACCGTAAGTTTAGAAACCATGAAAATCGTTAAGAACTTACCAAAATTGGAAATAAGAGAAACTGAATAACTTATAAAGCATGCTCACATAATGGGTATGATAAACTCATAAGGGGTATAGAACATAGCGATTAATCTATACCTCTCTTGTTAAGTTGATTAGATACAATCTCAAAAAGACAGTTTATATGCGTTATTCTAAAAAGAAATCCCATCTTAAAGTGAATAGGCTTCTTTTGAATTGCCTTTAAAAGATTATATCGTAATCTAAAATGAGTGCTTTATGCTTTTCAAAAGCTTTGTTTAAAGAGAGTTATGTATATTCATTTTCTTATATTACTTATAGGTTTTGAAGGTGTAAAAACCGTCAAAACCCCTCAAAACGTATATTATTAGTTGAATTTATAGGTTGTATTTTTATATAGGTTGTTTTTTTAAGATCTGTAAAATCTTAACCTATTGAAATATATTGATTTTAATTTTCTCTCATTTAAAAAAAATAATGGTGGTTTAACATTGCAATTTGAAAATAAAACCACCATACAAAGAAATTTACTTCAAATTATCTGTAATCCTTTTACAGAGGAATTCATAGAAGTTACTTGCATAATATTGTGGATCCTTGGGTGGAAAATCAAAATAGAGTGCACATTCTCCATTCTGAAATTGAGAATAATCGAAGAAAAATGTCTCTCCAAAATCGGTTCTACTAACAATAAGTTGCTGTGGCGTTGCAAAACCATTTTTTCTATAATTTAAGTTTTTATAAACAATATCATCACTACGAACAATCTCAAAGTTTGTATCATAAACGCTACATATTCCCTCACCACAAATTTCCCCTCTTCCATAGTTTTTTAAAAAACTTTTATAGGAAGACGTAAACTGCAAACCAAGAGTTTTCTCTGCTTTTTCAATCAGTGCATCATCAACTGCTTCATCTGTAGAGCCAAAATCGATACTATCGTTATATTTATCAACTAGTACTGCAACATCAGCTAAGGTATAGGTTTTCATAGATGATCCTCAAAACTTGCGTAACGCTCCATATTTCCCCTATCATTTGCCCCTCCTCCATAGTTTTTTCCAAAAGCTCTTGTAAAAAGGGATAGGTTGCGGAGTGGGAGTGTTCTCAATCTTTTCAATTGGTTGGTCTCCATCAGGTATCTCAACTCCCACGCTTTCTTTAATTCTTTTGCAAAGGAATTCATAAAAATTGCTAGCATAATATTCGCAATCTTCAGATGGAAGCATGACATAGATTGGGCATTCTCCATCCCGAAACTGCGTATAATCAAAATAAAAGGTTTCACCAAAATCAGTACTACTCACGAAAAGCTGTTCTGGTGTCAGAAAACCACGTTTTCTAGCATTTAAGTTTTGGAAAACAATATCACCAGCAGCAATACCTACTCCACACTCCTTATAAAGGCTAAAGATTTCATCACCACCAATTTCTCCTCCTTTATAATTTTTTAAAAAACTCTTATAAGACGATGTGAATTGTAAACCGAGAGCTTTCTCCGCCTTTTCAATCAGTAGATCATCAACTGCATTTTCTGCAGTCCCCAAATTGATAATCTCATCATCATATTTATTCACTTTATCAATTAATACTGCAACATCAGCTAAAGTATAGGTTTTCATAGATGATCCTCAGAACTTGCGTAACGCTCCATATTTCCTCACTATCAATTTCACCTCTTCCATAGTTTTTTCCAAAAACTCTTGTAAAAAGGGATAGGTTGCGGAGTGGGAGCGTTCTCAATCTTTTCAATTGGTTGGTCTCCATCAGGTATCTCTTCTCCCGCGCTTTCTTTAATTCTTTTACAAAGGAATTCATAAAAATTACTGGCGTAATATTCACAATCTTCAGATGGAAGCATGACATAAAGTGGGCATTCACCATCCCTAAACTGCGTATAATCAAAATAAAAGGTTTCACCAAAAGCAGCATCACAAACGATAAGCTGTTTTGGTGTTGCGAAACCACGTTTTCTATCATTTAAGTTTTGAAAAACAATATCATCAAAAGGAACACCTATAGGATGCTCATAAAGACTATAGATTTCTTCACCACCAATGTCCCCGCCTTTATAATGTTTTAAAAAAACTTTATAGGAAGATGTGAATTGTAAACCGAGAGCTTTCTCCGCCTTTTCAATCACGAGATCACCAACCGCATTTTCTTCAGAACAAAAATTGACAATATCACCTTCATATTTATCAACTAATTGTATAACATCATCTAAGGTATAGGTTTTCATAGATGATCCTCAAAACTTGCGTTATAAACGCTCCATATTTCCTCTATCAATTTCACCTCTTCCATAGTTTTTTCCAAAAGCTCTTGTAAAAAGGGATAGGTTGCGGAGTAGGAGTGTGCTCAGTCTTTTCAATCGGTTGGTCACCTTCAGGTATCTCAGCTCCCACGCTTTCTTTAATTCTTTTGCAAAGGAATTCATAAAAATTGCTAGCGTAATATTCGCAATCTTCAGATGGAAGCATGACATAAAGTGGGCATTCTCCATCCCTAAACTGCGTATAATCAAAATAAAAGGTTTCACCAAAATCTGTTCTGCTAACGAAAAGCTGCTCTGGTGTCACAAAACCACGTTCTCTATTGAGTAAGTTTCGGTAAACAATATCACCAGCAGGAACACCTTCCCCACAATCTCCATAAATGCTAAAAATTTCATCACCACCAATTTCTCCTCCTCCATATTTTTTTAAAAAAACTTTATAAGAGGATGTGAATTGTAAACCGAGAGCTTTCTCCGCCTTTTCAATCTGTAGATCATCTGTTTCATTCTCTTCATCATCTTCACTACCCAAATTGATAATATCATCATCATATTTATTCACTTTATCAATTAATACTGCAACATCAGCTAAGGTGTAGGTTTTCATAGATGAACCTCAAAACGTGCGTTATAAACGCTCCATATTTCCTCTATCAATTTCACCTCTTCCATAGTTTTTTCCAAAAACTCTTGTAAAAAGGGATAGGTTGCGGAGTGGGAGTGTGCTCAATCTTTTCAATCGGTTGATCACCATCAGGTATCTCAACTCCCGCGTGTACTTTAATTCTTTTGCATAGGAATTCATAAAAATTACTGGCGTAATATTCGGACTCCTCATCCGCAAACATGACATAGAGTGGGCATTCACCATCCCGAAACTGCGTATAATCAAAGTAAAAGGTTTCATCAAGATCATAACTCACAACGAGCTGTTCTGGTGTCGTAAAACCACGTTTTCTATCATTTAAGTTTTGGAAAACAACGTCATTAACAGAAACACCTATAGGATGCTCATAAAGACTATAGATTTCTTCACCACTAATGTCCCCACCTTTATAATGTTTCAAAAAACTCTTGTAAGAGGATGTGAATTGTAAACCAAGAGCTTTCTCCGCCTTTTCAATCACAAGATCATCAACTGCATTATCTTTAATACGAAAATGGATAATCTCATCATCATATTTATTCACTTTATCAATTAATACTGCAACATCAGCTAAGGTATAGGTTTTCATAGATTATTTCTCCAAACTTCTTTTTTCTCTCTTTTCATCAACCGTAGAGCATTACTACCGATGCTCCTGTCCCCATCTGTCAAAATCTATCCCTATGATACTCCATTTCATGTCGATTATTCCTCCTAAATTATTGTTTTTTTGTTCTCTATACCCTTTAGCACGTTCCTTCCAATATTCCTCTCTCCACTTACCAAACTTGTCTCTCTCTATAAGTGATTGATGTTTTTGAGGATTATTATGAATCACAGAAGTATATTTTTTATGAGATTCATGACTCATTTCTGCTATGGGTCCCTCATGCGTTTGCTTTAGGTGATGCAACTCAACAGACTTATTATCAAATCCTATAGGTGCTCTTCCTGTTTCCATTCTCTCAATATTGGTGCCCCACACCGTTTTTCCTTTTTCTTCCCAATCAGAAATTCTGTTAGGATCAAACAAATCGTCTCTCTGATAGGCTTTGTTTGTCTGTCCAAATTTGCTATCGGTAAATTTAGTGGGTTTCTTTTTTAACCAAAGCTTTTTTTCTTTAGCAGCAAGTTTAGTTAGTTCTTTCTTCGCCGCAAGTTTGTCAGGATCTCCCTGAGCTGCAAGTTTGGCAAGATTTTTCTTGGAAGCGAATTGGGCAAAATCTTTCCTAGCAATGAACTTGATCACAGCCTTGTTGCCAAGATTTATAGCTCCCTTGGCTGCTCCAGCTCCTCCAGCAAAGTTTTCTAATACTCCGGCTGATAATCTTCCACTTTCAAAACCAGCATTAAAAGCTCCGTCAACTCCCGCTTTTTCAATATTCTCTTTTACGTAATCTATATCCCCTATAAAGGAATCCTCAACACCTCCCCAGAATTGACCAGCACCTTCCCAGACATCATCAATCACATGTCCACTCACGACCCAAGACGCTCCTGTTCCAATGTCTTTAAAACTCTTTTCAACGCCCCCCCGTGGATTGCTAGCAAATATTATCATTTGTAACATCATGTTCTTCACAGCGCCATCAGCTAACTCGTATAGCTTGATTGGTATATCGGCAATGAGACCAGTCATAATTCCTGTCGAAAAAGTTCTATCTTGCTCTTCATCAATCTCGAACCATTTTTCGTTAACATCTCTTCGACACTGATCATCAGGGCACTCTTCTAACTCTTTCTTCATCTGAG
>NZ_JBHIOZ010000086.1:0-5324 GCF_042195805.1 Bartonella sp. AP57NXGY
TCCTCTTTCCTCTCTTGCACCTGTTGTTCCCGCTATTGCTGAATCTAATCCAGTTTCTCCACCTGCATCTGGTTCACCTGTTCCGCCGCATGTTTCACCCACTCCTTCTGTTGTTTCCCCAGTTGCATCTGGTTCACCTGTTCCGTCATCTGTTTCATCCACTCCTTCTGTTGTTTCCCCAGTTGCATCTGGTTCACTTGTTCCGCCGCATGTTTCACCCACTCCTTCTGTTGTTTCCCCAGTTGCATCTGGTTCACCTGTTCCGCCGCATGTTTCACCCACTCCTTCTGTTGTTTCTCCAGTTGCATCTGGTTCTTCTGTTCCGCCGCATGTTTCACCCACTCCTTCTGTTGTTTCCCCAGTTGCATCTGGTTCACTTGTTCCGTCATCTGTTTCACCCACTCCTTTTGTTGTTACTCCACCTGCGTCTGGTTCTTCTGTTCCGGCATCTGTTTTTGAGCCTTCTTCTCATTTTGAGCCAAATGTGAGAGTCGTTGTTCCACAGGTTTTGACTTATATTCTTGTGCCAAATACCTTATTTTATGCTGGATTGATGGATATCAGTAATCAAAGCAAGCTGTTGCAAGCGCTGCGAACTGTTCCTGGTCGGTTGTTGAAAAATGATGAAAATCCCGCTTTGTTTTTGCGCGGTTACGGTGGACATCATCATTATACTTCAAATTTGTCTGCATTTAAATATGGTGATTATGGCGGTGAGCTTGATTATAATGCACTAGAGGCAGGTATTTTACTCAAGAAAATCGAAAGTGCATACAGTACGACATCTTTTGGGATTATGGGAAATTATGGCAAGCTTTCTTTGCAGCCTCGAAAGGTTAAACAAAGTCAAGAAAGTATATTTGATAAATGGACAATAACAGCATATGGAAGCATGCAGCATGATACGGGGCTCTATATGGATGGTCTCTTCTCTTATGGTTTGTTTAATGGAAATGTTCTCACACTTGAGCGAGGTAAAACGGCTGCATTGAGAGGGAAGCCCCTAAGTGTTTCTTTAATTGCTGGTAAAACGTTTATGATAGGCAGCCGATATTTTATTTTTGAACCACAGGTTCAGTTTGTTTATCAAAATCTCCAGTTTCATAAGACTCGTGATATTGATAATTTTAATATTGATATGCGAAGTCCAGATCATTGGGGGATGCGTATTGGTGGGTATTTAACGAAGACACTTACATTTACTAAAGATAAAGATGCACATGTTCTCTCATTCTATGGTAAGCTTCATTTCATTCGTAGTTTTGATGATAAACAATTTGTATATTTTAAAGATGCCTTCCAGCTTGGTTCCTTTGGGACTTCTTTAGAAGCTGGATTTGGTGTTTTTTCGCAATTATCTCCCAAAATTATTTTTCATAGCGATCTGATTTATCAGCATAAATTTACGAGTGACGGCTTTTCCGGAACGCATTTTTCTGGTGGATTAAGTTATCATTTTTAATTGTATTTTTCTTTAATACATCCTTTGTGAAAGACATAAGCACAAAACATAGTTTTGTTGTGTCGTTTTTCTGATTTTTGACTTTACATATAATACAAAACAAATTATATGTAACGGTACATAATAAGTAGATGAACTAGGTGTGTCTTTTCAGTTTTTTATGAATAAAATAAAGGAAGTTTAGACTAAATTATGATTAAAGTACTAAAACGCTATGTGTGTGTTCTCTTACGACCTCTATTTCTTTCTTCGTGCACAATATAGATGTGAGTGCAGAAGATTATAACCCCTCGTGTAATTCTCTTTTTAAGTCGTATTCGTGTGATACAGTTGATGCTTCTCGTACTTTTGGAAGTCGTAATAAGTTATATATGAGTGGATTGGATAGGAGGACTACAGGTGTTATTTTTACAATACGAGCTCATAACATAGTTATTAAGCCGCAAAAAAGTAAAGGGGAAAAAGGCTTTCAGGAACTGATGGAATTTTAGAATTAAAGAGATCTGAGAAGATTACATCAGCAGTGGTTGTGTCAAAAGATAATAAAACTTCTTTTAAAAAGAGTTCTATTACAGGAAATGGCGAAAAGAAAAGTGGTAGAAATGCTACGTTATCTCAATCTGTGTTTGGTGTGAAGCAGGGTGGTTCTTTCCTTTGATGAAGGTAAGATTCAGGTTTCTGTTGTTCATGGTATAGAGGCAAGTGTCTTGCTCAATGCGGTTGAGGATACACATCACACTTTGAGCTTTGGAATAATGGAGAATAATGGAAAAAAACTTTCTACAACCTCAAGATGTTAAAGAAAGCAAAAAAGTACATTTGATAAATGGTCTATTACAGTATATGGCAGCATGCAGCATGATACAGGCTTTTATATAGATGTCCTTTTTTCCTATGGTTTATTTAAAGGGGATGTTCTCACGCAAGCAAGAGGCAAGACAGCAACATTGAAGGAAACACCTTTGAGTGCTTCATTGATTGCGGGCAAGTCATTTACGACAGGGCATAAAGGGGTTATTTTTGATCCGCAGGTTTAGGTTATTTATCAAAATGTGCGGTTTGATAAGGCGTCTGATATTGATGGTTTTGATATTGAGATGGGAAAACTTGATTTATGGGTGATGCGTGTTGGTGGTCTTTAAGAAAGATGCTTGCTGCTTCTGAAGAGGCTCTTGTTGTTTCTTTCAATTGCGAGCTTCAGCTTGCCATTAGTTTTAGAGGAAAACAACGTGTGCGGTTTGGAGATGAATTCCAATAAGGGCTTTTGGCTCTTCTCTAGAAACTGGAATGGGATTGAAGGCTCAGTTGTCTTCAAACTTTGCTTTGCATGGAGATGTAACTTATCAGCATTGCCTTAGAAAAGGTGGTTTTTCAGGGATTATTTTTTTCAGGCGGTTTATACTATCGTTTTTAGGTGCCTATGAAATATAGAGTAATTTTTACATAAGTTATAGAGTGTTTTTGAAGTATAAAGTGATTATTTAAGTTTTATACTTGCTATTTTTAGTGTGTTTAACTTAATGTTATGGGGAATGTTTTTTATTTTTAACTAACAGGGGGAGAAAGGCAAATTGGGAATAAAGTTATGGTTAATGTATTAAGCGGGTATAGATTTTTATTTATTACAACGGCTATTGTTTCTTTTTTGCCAATCGTGAGTGTTAATGCGAATCCTAATAATTTAGGAACTTCCTGTAATGTATCAGAGAGTTTTTTTACATATAGCGATAGTAAAAAACATACGATAAGTAATAAAAATTATACTCCTTCTGTCTCTTCTCTAGATGATTTTGTTGCTGTCTTCTCTATAGAAAAAGAGGGAACTGTTTTAAATTTATTAGAGACAAATATTATCTCGCATAGGCCAAAGCAGATGTTTTTATATAGTGCATCTGTAAAAGATGATGGCAAGCTTGTTCTAACCAATTCAAATATTAAGGATATGTCCGGTTTTCGTGTTCAGAATGGGCAAGTTGTGATGAATAGAGGGAAGATTGAAGGTAGTTTGCAAGCTGTATGTGCAGAAGGAAAAAAAACCGATATTGCTTTAGTGAGCGTAAATATTGATATTGTATCAGATAATTTGAATGCAAAAGGGATTGGATTTGTTAGTAGTTCTGATGCATTCATTAGGATGTCAGGCAGTACTATTACTTTTAATGAGATTGGTGCGTTTTCAACACAATTTGGGGGAAAATATCTTATTGATACAACCAATATTCAGGGAAAAGGTAAGAAACACACGATTGTAGTTGATAATGAAAGTGTTGATGAATTTCCAAGAGCTTTTGACATATCACAGGGTGGTAATGTTCAATTACGTGGTGATTTTATTCAGCTCACTGATATGCATGGCTTCTTGATTACGAATTTTGCAGGTTATGCAGATGCTGAAGGTAAATTGGTTCAAGAATACGCTTCATCAAATGAGTTTAAAAAGACAAATATTAAGATTGAAGGTACAGAAATTTCTGTTCAGGGTGAGGGAGTATACGGTCTGTATTTTTATGGATTAGGCCCAGATGTATGGGGTGATATGTTTAAGGTAGGGAGTGAAAAACTTTCAAAAGTAGAAAAAATTGTTTGGGGTGAAGCATCTTTGCATTTGTCACAGACAACTTTTTCAGTTCCCGATGGTATTGCCATTTATAGTACGGGAGATGATATTTATGGAGCTGAAGCTACCATTGAATTAACAGAAAGGACAAAGATCTCTGGTGATTTATTGTTAAAGGCTCAAAATAATTCTTCTCTATTGGTGAAAGCAAAGGATTCTATCCTTACAGGGGGTATTCGTGTTGAGGATGCATCAACTGTTCACTTAGAATTAACAAATGGCTCTGCATGGTATCTCACCAAAAGAAAACATACAGATTTACTGGAATCTCTTCCTGTAGATTCATTACTTTCGTCTATAAGCATTTCTGATAGCACAATTTTTTTTGATAAATTTATATCTCAAGATTATCAAACGCTATATATTGGAAAAGTATATATTGAGAAAGGAAGTAATCTAAATGACATAAATCCAATAGAGGGGATACAATATGATAAAGAAGCCTATAATGCAAAGGGAAATGTGCAGATTAAGATGAGTGCGTTTGTGAATAATGACGGCTCGTTTAATCCTCAAAAAACTGATCGTATTTTGATCTACGGGAATGTTTTGGGAAGTACACTGCTCATGATGGAGAAATTTTCCAAAACCTTAGAAGAAGAAGCTGGCAATAAAGGAAGTCAAAGTATTTCACTTGTTCAAGTTGCTGGGACAGCAGAGGAAAGTTCTTTTAAGTTAGCCAATAGTTATACTACGGTGAATGGATTTCCTTATCAATATAAACTTCGTGTCTATGGTCCAAGTTCTTCTTCTGGAAATGCAGATCCAAAGAATAGATTGGTTGTTGGAGAAGGGGATTTTTGGGATTTTCGTCTCGAAAGTGTTTACATTGGTCCTGAATTAGATTCTTCTGAAACTGCTTCTAAGCCAACGTCTACAGTTTTACCTCCTCAATCTGAAGAAGAGACGGTTCCTTCTAAACGACCAACAGAGACTATTTCACCTGAACAACCCCCTTCTGTTGAGCCTCCACTTATACCATCTACACCTTCTTTGCCTGAAGGATCTGAACCGTCTGAAATATTTATCCCTACGGATTCGACGCTGACTCCTTCTGCACCAGTTCCGTCTGAGCCTCCCTCTGTACCAACAGTTCCGGAGGCTCCTTCTGCTGTGCAACCTATGCCTGCACCGTTTGTTCCAGTTGAAGATTCTACTAATGATGTTCTGCCATCTGAGCCCTCTGCTCCGGAGGACACTTCATCTCTGGATACTGTTTCTCCTCCTTCTGCCCCTGTTGAACCA
>NZ_JBHIOZ010000087.1:0-5321 GCF_042195805.1 Bartonella sp. AP57NXGY
CTCAAATTCACACCCATGTTTTGTTGCTTTTGAGGTTGATCTGTATAGATCACATTATATCCATTCCGTCGCAACAGATTGATAAATAAAGGAGTAAAGCTGTCTGCTGTATTATTTTTCTTTATAAGAAGTGTGGTTGTAGCTGGTGGTAAAAACCCTTTGTTACCGCTAATAAATTTGTTAGCAACTAATTGTGCCTGACGCTTTGTAAGACTTTGATCAACATAATTTGATGAATAATTGCCTACAGATGCGCAACCAGCCACCAACACAACCGGTGACAGCAATAAATATTTTAACATCTTTAATTCCCCTTACTTATTGTTGCTCTTTATTTGCGAAGCTCCTCTTCCAGAAATTAAGAGCAACTTTACTTATAGCACATTAACAACATATCGGTATCTAATCAATCGGTTAATTAATCAATGAATAATGGTTTCAGCTGTAAAGGCTGCTTGAAGTGCTTCTGGTGGCGTATATTTTAATAAACAGCTGCTTTTAGTGATTATGATAAAAAAGCAATTTTTTGCGTTTGCATGTTAAGATCATGTCCTCTATCACCATTATAAAATGATGCGTTAGGTTCTGTTCCAGATCGACCAAAAAAATTTTCAAGCATTGCTTTTTGAGGGCTGTCTTTTTTTAAATACGTATGAATGCTTATTCTGTTTGCTGTAAAATACTGTCGTTTGAGGTGTGGTGCTATAAGACATAAAACTTTGTACATGTGATGTTTTTATGAGAGTGTGTGGTGAATATTTGAGGGAGAGCTTGTCCGGATAATCTTGTGAAATGAACCACATAAAATGGGAAGCTAAAAGAGTTCTGTTCTGAGAAGACGGATTGTTTCCCAACTGGATAGGGAAGGGGCTTCTGTCCTTTGAGGGGTGGGAGGCAAGTCAAGAATAGAGAGTGTAGCGCCCTATATTATGATGTTAAAAGCTTTCATTTTGATCAGAGAGTAATTGTAAAATGGCTCTTTGTTTTATCGAGGTTAGAACTCTAAATCTTTTTAAAAGTAGGTATTCCTCTGTACTTGATGCGATTTCATCATGAGAGTACGGGGGCTGTTGTTTTGTTAAGATATCTGCATAGAAAAAGACAAGTGGAACATTTAAGATATCGGCAATTTCTTTTAAACGCCCTGCGCTGACACGATTTAAGCCGTTTTCATATTTCTGGATTTGTTGGAAAGTAACACCTAAATGTTGACCTAATGTTTTTTGAGACATTTTTAGCATTTTTCGTCTCAAACGAATTTTTTTGCCAACGAAAATGTCATTATCAAGATTTTTGGCTCGCATTTTAAAGCCCCCGCCGGTTGCGAGCGCCCTCGCGTTGGTATTCCGGGAGTCTAAAAACACTGACCTCGAATCAGCATTTTGCTTTTAGTGCTTAAAGCACCTGGACATAGCAAAATCTCCCGGAATTCCGGGATACCCGCAAAGCGGGGTAAATTTATGTTTGAGTTTTCGGGTTTTCAAGGCCCTATTGGTCGTTGCGTATGCGACCAAAACACCTTTCAATATGTAAAGTAATTTCGGAGGCTTGGCAATAAAAAATAGCTTTTTACTGAGAGTCGGCGTGTTTTTCATCCAAGCAAAAAGAATGAAAAAATAGAGCTTGCGGAATTTTCAGGATAGCCTAGCTCTTTTGCTTATTGGGTATTGTTTGTTAAGCAAATGATACCAGTGCGTTTTCTTTACCAATGAAAATGTCATTATCAAGATTTTTGGCTCGCATTTTAAAGCCCCCGCCGGTTGCGAGCGCCCTCGCGTTGGTATTCCGGGAGCTTGAAAATACTGAATCCGAATCAGCCTTTTTGCTTTTAGTGCTTAAAGCACCTGGACAGAGCAAAATCTCCCGGAATTTCTATAAATTTTATCTTTTTGATGCAGAGAGGAGTATTTAAAAAACAGGAAGGAGCTTTATTGCTTCTTTGTGCGCTTTTTCTAGTTGTGCCTTATCCATGCCTTGGAGCATTATTTCAAGATCAGGAGCTTGCATTTTTGCCTCCTTTGCGAGCATATACCATGCCGCTGCCATTATTATATCGCCTTTTGTTCCTGTGCCATCTCGATAAAGCCTTGCAAGGGAAATCTGTGCTGGTGCTACCATGTTGATAGCATTTCTTTGAAGTAAATGAAAAGCACGCTGAAAATCTGTTTCTCCTCCACGCCCCTGTACAAGCCATTGTGCTAAATGAAGTTGAGCTTTTAAGTGGTTGTTTTGAGCCGCTACCTCCATGAGCTTGCGGGCATTGCGATCATCTTTTGGTCGCTTTAACGTGCCTAAGGAAAGAATTTTTGCAGCAGAAAAAGCCGCTTCAGCATCGCCAAGAGCAGCACCTTTTAAGTACCATTTTAAGGCTTGCTCTATTGCTTCATTTTCACGACTTTGGGAAGAAACACCAGGGAGAGCTTGTTTTTCCTGTGAGGCCTTATAAAGAAGCAGTTGTCCATAATAAAAATAGGCTTCCTTGACGCCTGCTTTGACAGCTTTTTGAATGAATTGCGCACCAAGTTCTTGATTTTGTTTTATAAAGTTACCATCAAACAACATAAGTCCATAGCGTAGTTGTGCTTGGGGTTCCCCCTGTTTTGCAGCGCGTTCAAACCATAGAGCAGCACGCGCACCGTCAATAGGAACAGCACATCCTTCCATATAAATTCGGGCAAGAAGAGTTTGTGCAAAAGGATCATTTTTTTCAGCACGTCGGAGTGCTTCACGAAAAGCTTTTAAATAATAACCTTGGATGTAATAGTCATAGGCTTGGTCATAGTCTCCAGCTTTTAAGGGCTGAAAGGGTTCTTGAGTGTTTGAAGCTTCTTGAATCGTATTGAAAGAGCTTTCAGAATTTGAGATTTCTTCAGTGTTTCCCGCTGAACTTACAGCAGAACTTGCAAGCCCAATCACGCCTAAGATAAGCAGCTTCACGCTTCTCTTGATCATGGTGTTTTCTCCTCATTACCGATCAGAATTTTCACATTTTTTTTTCATCATTACAAGCCGTATAAGAATCTCATTTCTATATTACTTTTTATCTCTCAGTTTTTCGTCTTGGTTCAAGGTAGGGTTGGGTAAGTTAAAAAAGTAGCATAAATGTCGACGAGAGACAGACTGTTTAAAACAGTTCTGTTAAAAATAATACAGTCCTGTTAAAAATAATAATGATGAGGGATTATCGTATGTAAAGATGCTTATCTTCTATTATATCAATGGCTTATCCCCATAAAATGAAAAAATGCTTACAATGGAGGTTGCTTTTTAAAATACGTATGAATGCTTATGAATAGCGCACGCTATCCGTGTGATGTTAGCTTGCATTCTCATCAGAGATCAGCTGTAAAAAGGCTTTCTTTTTTACCGTTGTTAGAACTCTAAATCTTTTGAGAAGCAGG
Organism: Bartonella sp. AP57NXGY; assembly: GCF_042195805.1. Taxonomy (NCBI): domain Bacteria; kingdom Pseudomonadati; phylum Pseudomonadota; class Alphaproteobacteria; order Hyphomicrobiales; family Bartonellaceae; genus Bartonella; species Bartonella sp. AP57NXGY. The sequence goes on from NZ_JBHIOZ010000087.1 coordinate 3,402, forward strand.
TATTCCTCTGTGCTTGATGCAATTTCTTCATGGTGGTATGGGGGCTGGTGTTTTGTTAAGATATCGGCATAAAAAAAGGCAATGGGAACATTCAAAATATCAGAAATTTCCATTAAACGCCCTGCGCTGACACGATTTAAGCCGTTTTCATATTTTTGAATTTGTTGGAAAGTGACGCCTAAAGCGTGCCCTAAAGTTGTTTGAGACATTTTTAGCATTTTTCGTCTCAAACGAATTTTTTTGCCAATAAAAAGATCAATATTAAGATTTTGAGATTGCATTTTTCCCCGCCGGTTGCGAGCGCCCTCGCATGAGTATTCCGGGAGCTTGAAAGTACTGAAATCTAATCAGCTTTTTTTGCTTTTAGTGCTAAGAGCACCTGGACATAGCAAAAACTCCCGGAATTCCGGGATACCCACAAAGTGGGGTAAATTCATGTTTAGATTTTCGGGCTTTCAAGACCCTCTTGGTCGTTGCGTATGCGACCAAAACATCTTTTAATTCATAAAGTAATTTTAGGAAATTTACAATAAAAATTAAAATAGTGTCTCTTAACGTGTCGTTTCTTAAAATGGAGGGGTGGCATGTTTTGCATTCAAGCAATAAAGTGTTCACAAAGGGGACTTTGAATAGCACACACTATCGCGTGATGTTAGCTTGCATTCTCATCAGAGATCAGCTGTAAAAAGGCTTTCTTTTTTACCGTTGTTAGAACTCTAAATCTTTTGAGAAGCAGGTATTCCTCTGTGCTTGATGCAATTTCTTCATGGTGGTATGGGGGCTGGTGTTTTGTTAAGATATCGGCATAAAAAAAGGCAATGGGAACATTCAAAATATCAGAAATTTCCATTAAACGCCCTGCGCTGACACGATTTAAGCCGTTTTCATATTTTTGAATTTGTTGGAAAGTGACGCCTAAAGCGTGCCCTAAAGTTGTTTGAGACATTTTTAGCATTTTTCGTCTCAAACGAATTTTTTTGCCAATAAAAAGATCATTATCAAGATCTTTGGTTCGCATTTTAAAGCCCCCCGCCGGTCGCGAGCGCCCTCGCATGAGTATTCCGGGAGCTTGAAAATACTGAGTTCTAGTCAGCCTTTTTGCTTTTAGTGCTTAAAGCACCTGGACATAGCAAAAACTCCCGGAATTCCGGGATACCCACAAAGTGGGTTCATCTTTACGCTAGAACTTAGGGTTTTCAAGGCCCCTTTTGGTCGTTGCGTATTCGACCAAAACATCTTTTAATTCATAAAGTAATTTCAGGAAATTTACAATAAAAATAGTTTTTTACTTACAAAATTTGTTTTTTAATGAGAGGCTATCTTCCTCTTAAATCTCTCTGGAATGATTGTCAAAATCATGACATTAGCCCTCGTGTTTTTTGAGAGGGTTAAAAAGCCTTAAGTTTTAAGATCAAAAGAACTTTGGACGCTTAAAAGTTAAACATTTTCAATTCGCTAATATTAACAACATAGACAAGAGTAATTATCTCCAATATTCAGGAATAGAAAGGACATATATTATGAAGACCACCCTTTCTCCGCTAATTTCAGAGTTCGAAACCGTTGAACAGGAAAGCAGCTACACTGCATGGCTGCGCGATAAGGTAGCGAGCAGTCTTGCAAATCCATATCCTCCTATTCCGCATGATGAGGTTATGGCTGAAATGGAAGTTATAATCAGTCAGCTTGAAGCTGAACAGGACAAGTGATGCTTCCGGTTGTTTGGTTGTCTTCGGCGCGCGACGATTTGCGTCAGATGTTACCTATATTGCTCGCGAGAATCCATCTGCTGCGCGCCGAATGAAAAGGTTTTTGGAAGCATCCGTACTGCCCATTGGCTGAACATCCATATTTATACAGACAGAGTGAGAAGGTATTAGGATTACGAGAAATTGTAGCGCATCCAAATTACCTTATATT
>NZ_JBHIOZ010000088.1:0-5303 GCF_042195805.1 Bartonella sp. AP57NXGY
TCCTATAAGAATTTTTTAAAAAATTATGGAGGAGGAGAAATTGGAGGTGAAGAAATATTCAGTATTTATGAAATCTGTGCAGGTATTCCTGCTGGTGATATTGTTTACCGAAATTTGCTCGATAGAAGAGATGGCTTTACGGACCCCAAACAACTTGTTATCTGCACAACTGATTTTGGTGAAACCTTTTATTTTGATTATAAGCAGTTTCGCGATGGTGAATGCCCACTCTATCTCAAGTATACATCTGAAGATTCCGAATATTACACAAGCAATTTTTATGAATTTCTCTGCAAAAGAATTAAAGAGTATGCAGGGGAAGATTCATGAAAACCTATACCTTAGATGATGTTATACAACTAGTTGATAAATAGGATAATTGCGATTTATTGCTTGTTATGAAAACATCTAAAAAGAGATTGATCATTATAAAGATTAGAAAAATCCCTTTTAATAGACCGTGTCAGTGTTGTCAGTTCTTTTTAGAGCCTATATTATTTTTTTAATGAGAGAAAATTAAAATCAATATATTTCAATAGGTTATAATTTTAATGATGCAACCTTTATTAAAAGACAGCCCATAAATTCAATTCATAATATATATTTCTCAGTTATGTGTCAGTAAATTGAACTGACAAAATAGATTATTTTAGTGAGTGATTAAAACGTGCTTTATGAAAAGCGTATGAAAGTAAAAACTGATTACGTTATCAAAATTCCTTTAATGAATTTTTATCAATTTATTTAAATAGATAACCTTATGATTTTAGTGAGTGATTAAACCACGTCTTAAAAAAACATGTGATCCTTTAAAGCCTTTCAAAAGAAACGGTTTATGATCATAAAAATGCTATCAAGATCATTATGGTTATGAGTTTTGAAGATTTTGAGTATTTTGAGGGTTCCTTTTACGCCCCTTTATATATTATTTTTCAATCAAAAAATAAAAGTTATTATATTTCAATATGTTAATGTTTTAAATAAACAACCCATATTACACACAACACGTAAATACAATCTGTAATATATATAAAAAGGATTTTTGAAGGTATTTTGAGGGTGTGAGAAACCTTCAAAACCTATAAGTAATATAAGAAAATGAATATACATAACCCTCTTTAAATAAAGCTTCTGATAACAATAAAGCACTCATTTTAGATTACGGTATAATCTTTAAAGGCAATCCAAAAGAAGCGTATTCACTTTAAGATGGGATTTCTTAAAAGTCTTAAAGCAATTCAAAGTAGAGTATTTAAAAGTGTAAGTTTCTTCTTTTTAGAATAATGCATATAAACACTCCTTTTAAAGATTGTATCTAATCAACTTAACAAGAGAGGTATAGATTATGGTTATAAGATTCTATACCCCTTTGTGAGTTTAGCAAGCCAAGTCTATTCAGTTTCTCTTATTTCTAATTTTGGTAGATTTTTTACGATTTTCATTGTTTCTAAACTTACGGTAATAACCCTTTGAAACAACTCTAGAGGGTAGGCGGGGTTGCCAACGGTTTCAACAGCATAACGATTGGCATCATTAACAATGCCACTCTTTTTATCAGTCTTTACACATTGACGCCCCATAACCCATTCAAGAGCGGGCTTGCCATTGACGATATACTCATAAGCTTCAAGAGGGATATCTGTTATGGTAATATTGCTATTATAAATAACAGTGGTTTTATCTTTCTCTTTACCTGCTTTTGCGAATTTCATTTCAGTCACATAATAGAATTTCTCAGGATTAGAGATCTCTGTCTGTTTTGGATTACCTTTTTTAAAGGTCACTGGATAAGGCTCTATGCTTTCATAATTCACGTGCAAATGACCTAGTTCACGCCCTGCTGTTACAAACTTCCAAAAATCATCAGCACTCTTTACACACGGGATACGAGGCAACTCTTTAGAAAGGTTATCAGCATAACGGGCACGATAATCTTCCGAATGCAAAATTCCATAAACGTAATAGAATAGATCATCTTTAGTGATAGTTTCATTAGGATAAGCCACTTTAAAATGGTCTAGACCTTCATCAGTAATGGCATCACGCTTCTGTAAATCAGCTGTTTTACTTTCTTCTGTAAATAAATGGGATTGTTTCTCACTTTTACTTTTTGAGACCGTAGTGTCTTCGTAAATATAGCGCGGAAAGCATTGACCATTCTCTATTACCTTAAAATCAGGCACAGTCTTACTCATCAAAACAGAAAAGTCTTTCATTGACCCTATGCCGGTAACGTGTATTACTTTATTTTCAACTGCTTGTCCCATAGGAAATATATGCGGCATTTGAAAAACTGACTCATTAAAGGTGCGATCATAATAGAGCCACTGTCGTGTAAAAGGGCGATAAAGGCTTTGAATAAGGCAATTATTCTCAAATTTGGAAAATTTGCTTCTTACCAATTCTTGTTTGAGAGTAGTACTCCAACTGATCTTTGTTGCATCAATGTTAATGAAATTGTTTACAATTTTATTACGTGTTTTACGGTCAGCATGAGGACAGGTATCTTTAAAACTTTCTACTTCACTATTATAAAAAGTGATCATAGCACTCATATTTTGTATTAAAGCTTTATGGCTTGCATTATATGTCCAAGCGTCACGACTCGTTACGATACCACACGAAAAATTTTTAAATAGCTTTTTATCATTACCTTTCTTATCACCTATGGCTAAAAATGCTTTAAAACTGTCATCACGTTGATCAAGCCAATCATTATGTCTATCCGGCTTTATTATTCTCCAACCTTGTTTGCTTTGTGTAATACCATCAATACTCTTAAATTTTTCAATTATCGTAAGCTTTTCTTTTCTCGTGAGGTAATCTCCAATATCACGAAAATATATCTTACCATGCTGTTGTGCATTTGGATTTTTAACCAAAATAGAAATTGCTATAGGAGCACGAGAGCCTTCACCAAAAATCTTACCACCTTCTTTACGAGAAATTTCTCCAGAGGTTCGTTGATTACCCCGCAAATGGAAAACATAAAGGCTACTAAATTCTTCAACAAGGCATTTTCGTAAACCGTCCATAGCATGACCACTGATAAATCCTGCGTTCGTGACAAATCCAATAACACCACGCTCTTTTATGCGGTCGCTTGCCCAGCAAATTGCTCGTATATAGCTATCATAAAGTTTATTTCGATTTATTATTTTTGTTGAATTCGATATATATTTCTTACGAATACGATTATCTAATATAAAATAAGAGGTATTCGGATTATTATCATTAGCACTCTTTTGTCCTACCGAATAAGGAGGATTTCCAAAGATAACTTCAATATTCATCTTCTTTTGATGTTCTAAATATTCACTGTTTTCTTTAAACAATTCCTGTAGTAAGTTCTTCTCTTCAAGCATCCGAAACGTATCGGTTAAGCCAATATGTTTAAAAGGAATATACTCTCCTTTCATAAGACTATGATACGTCGATTCAATGTTAATCGCTGCTATGTAATAGGCTAAGAGAACAATCTCATTGGCATGGATATCATGACGGAATTTGTATTCCATATCCTCTGGTTTGATCAGTTTAGATTGTAACAGCCGCGTGATAAAAGTACCCGTTCCGGTGAAAGGATCAAGGATAGAGACACCCCGTGATCCCAAGCTTTTTCCAAACTCTTGCTCTAAAACATCATTAACGGAATGAATGATAAAATCAACAACCTCAACGGGCGTGTAAACAATTCCAAGCTTATCTGTGGTTTTCTTAAATGCCTTGGCAAAAAAACTTTCATAAAGCTTGATAATAAGATTCTGTTTTGCATGAGTTTCTGTAATCCCTGCTGTACAGAACATGACACTTTTGTAAAATTGATCAAGATCTTTCGTTTTCTCTTCGATATTTGTTTTATCCAGTTCCGTTAAGATCTTATCCATGGCTTGCGAAATGGCATTGTTCTGTACAAATTCATTACCGTAAAATAAAGCTTCAAACACGGGACGCGTGACAAGATGTTGCGCTAACATCTCAATCGCTTCCTCTTGCTTGATTTCACTGTTGACGTTGTTCTTTAATTCCTTATGGAATGCATCAAAGGCGTGAAAGGCTTCACTCTTTTCATCGGAAATCATATCTTTAAGATGATTGATATGGTTTTGAGCAATCTCAGCAACATTGTTCGCCCAAATGCCCCAATAATCCGTGATTTTAAAACTATCCAGAAAAATGGCTTTGACAAAATCAAAAAATTCAGAACGGGGGAATAAGTCTCCTTGTCCTCCAGATACCGATTGAGATTTGCTTTCTGCTGTTCCAATGACACGTCCAGAACTTTCTGTTTTGGATGGTATCGAGATCTCATCAACCGTTGTGGTAAGCTCTTTTAATTCATTGGCACGCTTAATCTCTATAATCTCAATCGTATGGCTGCTATCTTGTCCTAAAGACATCTGATTAATTGTCCGAGCAAGCCTTTCATCATGAGAATGTAAAGCATGCAAAACTTGCCAAACAACACGGTATCTCTTATTGTTTTTTAAAGCCTTTTTGGCTTCTAAGTGTGAAGGAATGATAATGGGTAAAATGATATAGCCCGTTTTTTTATTTGGAGCACGACGCATCACACGCCCTACTGCCTGTATCACATCCACTTGGCTATTGCGCGGGTGTAAAAACATGATGGCATCAAGAGCAGGGACATCAATCCCTTCTGAAAGACACCGAACATTGCTTAAGATCCGACAAACGTTTTGCCCCGCATCTTCTTTAAGCCAATCCAATTCCTCATTGCGTTTTTTGACGCTTTGCGTTCCGTCAATATGTCTTACTTCACAGTTTAGAAAGGGAACGGTTTGAAGGAAATCATCAATATGAGATTTGATAATTTTATTAAAGAGCTTTGTTATATATTGAGAGGTGTTAATGTCTTTGCAAAAAGCTAAAGCACATTGCATGGGCTCTGTATCATCATCATCAACAGCCGCTTGCTTATCTATTTTGGTAAGTGCTCTATAACAGCCAATAATTTTTGCCGCATCATCTAAATCAATTTCACGGTTTTCATTGGCAATAATCTCCTGTATGGCTGGTGTGATATAGGTTTCATTAATACCCAAGACCACAATCTTGTAAGGAGTTAAAAGTTCATTATCGACAGCTTCCGCGAAGGTATAATGATGAAGTTGTTTGCCATAAAGGGTTTCATCGTCCATAGATGCCAAAACAGCATTGATCTCATCCGCCCGCCTTTTAGCAGTGTCACTAAAGATACGCGGCGTTGCTGTCATGTAGAGGCGTTTTTTGCCCCGAATGATGCTGTTATCGTGAACCTTGATAAATTCAGATTCATTGTC
>NZ_JBHIOZ010000089.1:0-5250 GCF_042195805.1 Bartonella sp. AP57NXGY
AAGTGATAAAGTAATTTCAGAAGATTGGCAAATGAAAATAGTTTTTATTTATAAACTTTATTTTTTAATGAGAGGCTTTCCGCCTCTCAAACTCTCCGGAACGCTCACCAAAATCATGAGATCAGACCGTTCTATCAAACTTATGTAAATGTGATCATTTCTGATTAAATATACTGTTGATTTCCTGCTTCTTTGAGGCTGGTTTCACCAAAGTTACAGGACATTGGCCAGAGCCTTCCTCTCCACAGGCTGATACGGTGGAACTCACCGCCAAGTTTTTTAAATTAATCGCGGCATTAATGTCTCGATCATGGTGTGTACCACAATGAGAACATCTCCACTCACGTATGCTAAGAGGTAATTGTTCAATCTTACATCCGCAATGATGGCAGATCTTACTGCTCGCATACCAACGATCTGCAATAACAATCTGTCGACCATAGCGTGCCGCCTTATATTCCAATTGACGGCGAAACTCGAAAAAACTTTGATCTGCAAGGGCACGCGATAAATGCTGATTTTTCAGCAAGCCTTTTACATGAAGATCTTCGAGACAAAATGTACCAAAACGCTGAATTAAATCTGTTGTAATCTTATGCAAATGATCTGTTCTGATATTGCTTATTCGTGCATGAAGCTTAGCGAGTTTTTGTTTCTCCTTATAACGATTGCTCGAGCCTTTTTGCTTACGGCTTAGCTTTCGTGATAAGCGTCGTAAACGATTTAGCAAAGCCTTATAAGGTTTAACGCTTCTTATGGTTTCTCCTGTCGAAAGCGTTGCAAGTGCATTGACGCCCAAATCAAGACCAACAATAGCTTGGTTCTCGCTCAGTGGCTCTTGATTATTGGTTTCAACGCTAAGACTTACAAACCACCGATCCGCTTTACGGCTAATGGTTACTGACAAGATCTTTCCTTGAAATCGCAATTGTTCTCGCAGACGAACCCAACCAAGTTTGGGAATTCTTATCTTGGAACCTTGCAACTGTACTTGATCATTGGTTAAAGTAAAACGATCGTGCACTCCTTTCTTTCTCAAAGTGGGATATCGGCTTCTTCCTGAAAAGAAATTCTTAAAAGCCATACCCAATTGAATAATTGCCATTTGTGGAGCATTTTTAGTGACTTCCATTATCCATGGAAATTGTTCTCGTTTTAGAGAATTGAATTGTCTACGTAGCGCATAGTCATTAGGCTTTGTAAATTATTATCTTTCTTCCATGCTTCATATTGCTGCTGCCATTCCTTCAGTGCCCAATTATAAGCAAAGCGCGCGCAACCACTGGCTCGAGCCATGTAGCTTCGTTGTTTATTGTTTAAGTCTAGAGCTATTTTGTGAGCAACAATCATTGCGATGCTTCTACAGCTTGACGAACATTCTCTAATAACTTTTGATTTTTTCTCGAACGACTTCCATAAAGACGAGCACTGAAGACAGTAATAATTTCTAAAACATCTTTGGTTAAATCTTCTTCAAAACTGCTTTCTTCTCCTTGATTGAGAATGACAACCTCAACTTGTTTGGCTTCACAAATGGCGAAGACCAATTCCGCACCAAAGCGCAATAAACGATCTTTATGCGTAATCACCAAACGACCTATTTCATTTTCAATGAGAGCATCCAACAAACGTTTAAGACCTTTTTTACGATAATTCATCCCTGACCCTAAATCAGAGATGAGTTCATAAGTCCACCTTGGCTTGCGCAATAAAGCTCGAGAACCTGTTTTTGTCGCTCTAAATCGTCTTTTTGATCATGGCTCGATACACGCGCATAAGCAATGGCTTTTCTTTGTGACAGTTCTCTCGAATGAAAAAGCTCAGGTCTAAGCTTGGATAGGTCATAACGACGGTGTCCTCCTGCCGTATGCTCAGAAATAATTTTGCCTTCACCTTCCCAACGGCGCAAAGTGCTAATCGAAACACCCAAAACTTGAGCGGCCTTACCTATCCCAATAAATCTATCCATAATGTATATTATTACAAAGATATAAATAGATTACAAGTAAGCTGTTAAAGCCCGCGTTTAATGAGGGGACTAACAATCCTAGGTTCTTAAGGTCAAGGAGACCATTACATGGCGCCTAACGGCGTCCTTGACCCCCAGAACTTAACGGCTTGTTTTGTCCCTCTCACGCGGCTCCGAAATCATGATTAGAAGGGGAGCTTATAGGGGGAGTGATATCAGGCATATCAATTTATCAAGGTGTTTTTAGAGTGTATGATGAGTATTTTAGGCTGGATTTTTTTGTCGCGTTTGATGAAATAATCTCGTTTGAGGGGTGATCTGAAGTGCTTGGGGGAGATTGGCTAGGCAAGAAGCTGGGGTAATACTATTGTTTATAGAGTGGTGCGGTGTGGAAGTTTCATTTGGCTTTATTCTGTAAATATGTAAAAGCGTAAAAACGTATATTCGTGAAAAAGGAGTAGAGGATTTGTGCATTGTGTATGCTTTTGGCATGGCATGGAATGTGGTGAGATAAATGGGGGAAAGAGTTTTTGTGAATGGAGTGGTAAGCTGGGATGAAGCCTGCGGGAGATTGAAGGGAGAAGAGAGTGTGGGGGCGGAATAGGAATGAACAGACTAGAGGGGGGTAAGAGGCGGTGGTGCGAAGGGATGCGTAAAGGATGGTGTGAAGGAGATAGCGCTTTGTTTTTATGGTACTTGATGAAGTGGTGTCATTTGAGGGGAATCTGAAGTCCGTGGGTGGGTGATCTGAAGTGCTTGGGGAGATTGGCTAGGCAAGAAGCTGGGGTAATACTATTGTTTATAGAGTGGTGCGGTGTGGAAGTTTCATTTGGCTTTATTCTGTAAATACGTAAAAGCGTAAAAACGGAAATGTGTAAAAAAGGAAAAGGCTTTATGTCGTTAGAGGCGTTGTGGTTAATGGTACGCAATGTATAGGGATCGTGTTTTCGAAGGTAGGAAGAACAACATAAATGGAAAGAATGGCTTAGAGGAAGCGTGTGAAGAGAGAGAAAATGGGGAAGGCTGTATGGGAAATGCGTAGAGTATGAAGTGTGGGGCAGTGAAGCATGTTGTGAATGGTGTGTGAAGAATGGAGAAGGTTTTTGAGAAAAGGAAGGGCTTCTGGCGTGGGGGGAGAGTGGTGTTTATCTGAAGGGCGCATGTTTAAGGTGTGGAAGGTGAGGAAAAGTTGGAGAGAGGATGATTGTGAGTAAGTTGTGGAGGGATTAGTCAGAGGTGTTGGGAAAATGCTTTAGGGGAAAAAATTAGCGTAATTTCTTGTCACACTGAAACCAAAATCATCATAAAAATTGAAGGAAATTAGCGGGTAAAATTGGTGGAAAAAAAGTTTTGATTCTTAAGGTGTGGGATGACGTTTTTTGAGAACATGAGAGAGTAAACTTGAAAAACCTTTCCCTTTTTGTGGAATTTTTATTCACAAACTTAAGAAAATAGGATATGAACGCTGGAAATAACGCGCAGCTTAACAAAATATGTGCACTGTAAAGGAAATGTTTGTTTATGTCAAAAGAAGAAGTTTTAGAATTTTCTGGTATCGTTACTGAACTCTTACCTAACGCGATGTTTCGTGTGAAACTGGAAAATGATCATGAAATTATTGCTCATACCGCTGGTAGAATGCGGAAAAATCGTATACGGGTGTTGGCCGGTGATAAAATCATGGTGGAAATGACACCTTATGATTTGACAAAAGGGCGTATTACATATCGCTATAAGTAGCCTCGTGGGTGGCTTGCACTTTTTTCTAAAAGCTATCATATTATTTCTATTATTTTTTAACAGTTTTTTAGTTTGCTTTTCATGAGTGAAAAAAGGGGAGTGTTTGAAGAGCCTTGAAAAACTGTAAAATCGATGCGGAAAAAGGATAAGGAGATCAATAGCGCTTAAAAGGGAGGCTAAAGGGGCGCTTAAAAGGGGGTGCTTAAGGGGGTGAGAGGGAAGTCAATTGTGAAGGGGTGGAAATGAGAAATATAAGAGAGTGGGGGGAAAAACGTTTGGCAGATACTCTTACAGAAGAAATTCATTTGGTGCTTGCCTCCGCTTCGCCAAGGCGTTTAGCGCTCTTGGCACAAATAGGGATTGATCCCCAGCAGGTTTATGCAAGCGATATTGATGAAACGCCAAAATTAAAAGAACATCCTGCAAACCTTGCCAAACGTTTGGCAAAAGAAAAAGCACTGAAAGCCCAAAAAATTTTGCGCTGGTACAGTCAGAATGGTCAAGACGAGTTGCAGAATGGTCAAGAAAAATTACCTGGACAGAAAATGATTATCTTGGCGGCTGATACGGTGGTGGCTGTTGGGCGGACCATTTTCCCCAAACCAGAAAGCGAGGATGAGGCTTATGAATGTTTACGATACCTTTCTGGGCGTTCGCATAAGGTCTATGGTGCCATTTGTGCGCTCAATGAACGTGGAAAAATAACCGTAAAATTGGTTGAAAGTCGTGTTCGCTTTAGACGCTTAACCTCTGCCATGATGAAGGCTTACCTTGCTTCAGGAGAATGGCAAGGGAAAGCAGGTGGCTACGCTATCCAAGGAAAAGCAGGGGCTTTTGTTGTCCATATCACGGGTTCTTATTCTAATGTTGTGGGATTGCCTTTGGCTGAAACAGCCGATCTCTTGACCGCTTATCACTATCCACTTTTCACTCACTGGGCTGAACAAACGCATTAGAAAAACTCTAAGGTAAGATCAATGCAAGGTGAAAAGCAACAAAAAGAGAAAAGCAAAAATGAAAAAAAAGCAACAGAAGAAAAGTTAATGAAGAAGCCAATGACAAAGGTGTGCCAAGAACAAAAAGAGCTAAATTTGCAAAAAGAGACCCGTCCTCCGCATCCTTGTCCTATTTGTGGTCAGATGTCACAAAAATCTTCTTATCCTTTTTGTTCCACACGGTGCCGAGCTATTGATCTTAATCGTTGGCTTTCAGGCTCTTATATTTTACCACCCCCACCACAAGTAAGTGATGAAGAAGAATAAAGAGTTCTCTTGAGAAAGAACGCTAAAGCGTTTTTTTGTGTGGAAACTGAAGGGGAGGCGCGCGGGATTATCGTAAATGTATTTAAGAGCTGGATTAACGGCTTGCTTATTATCGTCATTCGCAAAGACGCAGATTAAGTTCAATCAACGATGGAAGTTTTAATACATATCTAAGACTTATCTCCAGAGGTTTTGTTTACCATGGATAATTATAAATTGCTTTGTTGCATGAAGGTCGATGGAGCTTTGTTGCGTGAAAGTTGTTGGTGCCTTTAGGGT
>NZ_JBHIOZ010000090.1:0-5200 GCF_042195805.1 Bartonella sp. AP57NXGY
ATATCTTTTGCCGCGTCAACACCAACAATATAGAGATTAATCTGTCCTTTATTGTTTTTGCTTGGTCGGCGTGGCCATACCGCACGCCATCCCGCTTGCCCCTTAATGCCCCAGATACGCCGCCCTTCACGCGGGCGTACATAATTATAAACTGCCTGTGTGTGTCCACCACCGGTATCAATGCAAGCCGCTGTTATCCTAATCCCCTCTTTATAGCCTGGATGCGGCCAACGTTTTGCAAGATATTCATCCAATTGGTCCCACACTTCAAAAGAAGAGGGATCACCAAGGATCACTTGATAATCAATATGCCAACTTTCTTCACTACGCCCCCATCCCACCACTTCAAGTTCCAAGCGGTCATTTTGCACATCAATACCAGCTGTCAACACGACGGATTGTTCTGGTGCAAGGGGATAATCTTCGCGTTTTGCATAGAGGCTATCAGGATCAACAACTTCGCCTGTTCTGTCCTCCCATGGCTCTCCAAGCACTGTATTAATAAAAACTTGCAAAAGAGCAGGGTCTTCTTTGGCTCTTAAAAATTCGCGCGCACAATCGCCCCAAGTCAGCCATGGCGAATAAAGCGCTGAAATATGGTAAGAACGCAGACGAGGCTTACTTGACTCCTGTGTTGCGATCCAACAAGCACCGTTTTCTTCTGCCATTAAGGCGGACTTACGATGTTCGGCATGTTCATGACCACAATGCGCACAAACAAAAACAGCTTTTTCGGGGGCGCCTTTTGGCCACTTAATTTGTGACCAAACAATGGGTTGTAGAACACCACATGCATCACAAGGGACATTGTAATATCTTTGATCACCTAGCACAAAATCCTTGGCTACACGGCTTGTGTCACGGTGTGTCGGCGTGGACAATTTAAAAATTTTACGTTGAATAAAAGCAGAGGTTCGTTTTTCCGCAATTGTTACAGGATCGCCTTCATTATCGACATTCAATGGGTAAGCATCGACTTCATCCAAAACCAAATAGCGAATAGGAGAAGAACGCAATCCAGCAGCACTATTTGCTCCTGTAATCATCAATGTCCCCCCATAAAATTCCTTTGAAAACATTGTATTTCCACTGTCTCTTGCACGAGCAGGAGCAATGCGTTCACTTAAAGCAGGGCTAGCTGAAATCATCGGATCAAGACGAGACTTTGACAGTTTCTTAGCGGTCTCAACTGTCGGCATTACATAAAGGGCAGGTCCTGGACTATGATGAATGGCATAACCACAAAAGTTCAACGCTGCTTCCGACATTCCAATCTGAGCCCCCTTCATCACAACCGTTGTTTCAGTCGGATCATAAACAGAAAGATTATCCATGATCTCTCGTAAATAGGGGGTACGTATAGTCCTCCATAATCCAGGCTCAGCACTCGTAACTGTGCTCAAATAACGATTTTTATCAGCCCACTGGGAAACAGTATAAGGCGGGTCAGGACGGCGTCCTTCATTCGCATAGCAAAAAAAGAGCCCAGCACCAGAGGACGAGGGCGAAGCATCACTTATCATGTTCTGGATTCTCTTCTAAAATGTTGGGATCGTGAAAAGAAACAGGGACGACATTTTCCACTAAAGCTTTGCGCATATGATGATCGATAGCTCCAATAAGGCTCGCAGCATCACATCCCACTTGCGCCGCAATTTCAGTACCAAAGCGATAGGCAAAATTGAGCATTGTATCTCGATGCGCTCTTCCAAAGTTCCATGCTTCTTTTCTCACTTCTTCACGATCAACAGTGGTTTCGCGTAACTTTTCCAGAGCAATCTTTTCTTTTGCTAGCGCAACTTGCATCCGCTCTAGTTTTATCTTGTATTCATTGGCTCCATCTGTGGAGGCTTGTTTGATCTTTGTCAGCGGTTGACCATCCGGTGCTAAAAATGGAGTAGGGCGCTTTGTTGGATTCTCATTCCAGATAGCTGTTGCAAGCGCTTCATTGACAGAACCATCTTCAAAAAGAGCCGCATCAAATTTACCTGTCTTTATCCGAGAAACCACTGCATTATGTGAAACACCCATCTTCTTCGCAAACGCACGAACCGATAGACCCTTACGATTCTTCTTATTCATAGTTGCTCCTTGCTTTTTCTCTGCCATAAGAAGTAAGAGTTTACGGTGTTACGAATGATTGACAATCGGGTATAATCCGGTATATATTCCGGTATGAAAACAGATACACTCCAAATTACACAAGAATTGTTGGCTCTCATTGCTGAAATTGATGAGTTCAAAGGGGCATGGCGCGCCCTTGGTACTCTTGCACCTGAGCGATTGAACGCTCTTCGTCATATTGCTACTGTTGAAAGTATTGGATCTTCCACACGCATTGAAGGGAGTAAGTTAACAGACCGCGAAATCGAACAGCTTTTGGTAAATTTAGAAATTAAACGTTTCAAGAGTCGTGATGAACAAGAAGTTATCGGTTATGCCAAGGTTATGGAAACAATCTTTCAATCTTGGAGTGATATTTCTATTACTGAAAATCATATTAAACAACTTCATCGTGATCTTTTGTGTAATAGTGAGAAAGATCAACGACATCGAGGTGAATATAAGACTTTACGCAATGATGTAGCAGCATTTAATTCTCAAGGGAAAATGGTTGGCATTGTTTTTGAAACAGCTACACCATTTGATACACCATACCGAATGCAAGAGCTTATTACTTGGTTCAATAAAACCAATGAATTAAAGGATCTTCATCCTTTACTTACGATTGGTATTTTTAATGTAACATTTTTAGCTATTCATCCTTTTCAAGATGGAAATGGACGTTTAAGCCGTATCTTAACCACCCTTCTTTTGTTACAAAAAGGTTATGTTTATGTACCATATTCATCACTTGAAAGCATTATTGAGAATAATAAAGAAAGCTATTACTTAGCTTTAAATCAAACTCAAAAAACAATTTATACTAAAACACCCAATTGGGAGCCTTGGATACTCTTTTTTTTACGTGCTCTACAAAAACAAAAACGCCAATTAGAAATAAAAATAGAGAGTGAAAAAAATGCTCTTTTTTCCTTATCTGAATTGGCTCTTAATATTCTTGATTATGTGCGTAATCACGGACGTGTTACAACCCGCGATATGGTGCGTGAGGTTGGTGCAAGCGCTAATACACTTAAAGTAACTTTTACATCATTAGTTGAAAAAGGTCTTTTGATACGTCATGGTGGTGGACGATCAACTTGGTATAGTGCACCTTAATTTTATTACCTTCTTAACCACCTCCCCATTGTTGAGAACGGGGAGGGGAGTTCTATTTTTTTAATTAAGCAACCTTTTTAATGGGGCTCTCCAAATTTGGTTCGTAAGCTTTTAACAAAGGCTCCATAATCGGGGGAGGTTTTAAGGTTCCAAAATTTGTAATCATTGCCAAAATTCTGAGTGCATTTGGTGATTCATCTTGAAGTTTTAAAATCAAAGCTTTTTCTATTGCATCCATGGTCTCAATGAGAGCATTAAAAGCCTTATCTTCGACATCATCACGATCAGAAAATTGAAACAAAGCCATCCATAAATCACATAAAAAGTCGATACTGGTGTTCATTGTACACCTCCATGGATTTGTTCTCTCAAACATGCCAATCCTTTTGGTGTGATTTTTGTTGAAGGGAGCACCTTTTCTGTACCATCCGGTCTTTGAATGGTGATAGCAGGACAGTCCATGAATCCTTTCTTGATCTTATCCTGATAAGGTAACAGCGGCGCCCCTGGAGCCCGTCGATACACCCAATCATGTTTACGCAAGTAATCAGTTAAATCCTTTGGTCTTACTTCCAACATCTTTGCTGCTTCAATAAGACCGAATAAACCATCAGAGCGCTTTAAGCCATCCAAAGCTTTTGCTTTTGGTGTCAATTCTGCAATCACATGATCTTTATGTTCTATTTGGCTTTGTAGATGATTCAAAACACCAAGCAATGCTTCCGGTTTGGAATAGTCAACTTGTGATGCAGTTATCTGTGGTGTTGCTACTTGCTTCAAAAGCCGTTCACATTTGATAAAGTATAAACGAGCTTCTCTACCTTTCTTATTGTTCTCAAGCATAGAAAGCTCTTTTGCTACATTTAGTGTAAGATAATATTCTTTTAACACTACATTTTGACGTTCGCCAGTTTTGGCGAGCGTTAAAATATAATCTATTCCCTCTTCTAAATTGTATTTGATAATACGGTCTTTAATCCAATTGGAAAAGTCTCGTTTTGCCTCTAAGAATGTGTGCAGATTACGTGCATTTACTGTTTGAACAATTTCCTGTCCAACAGTTTGTTCCGATATCGGAATAAGAGTGTTCATTGTGAACTCCTTATGGTTAAATGTTTTCATTGACACCTTAGAAAGGTATCGGGCGCTGAAAACACGGCCATAAGTCCGTCGTTATGCTTTCCCCCGAAAGGGTATTTTATGGCATAACCACACCCGACAAGACCAGTATACACCATACGCATATAATGAGTCAAAGCCTTCAATGTACGGAAAAAGATTGTATCGGCAATCCATCCGCTTATGGTTTTAAGGTGTTTTCAGGCACCTGATTCGAAGATACCTATTACTGTAGAATTGTCAAGTAATAAAAATTACTTTTTGCTAAGAAAACGTTTCACATACTGTACAGTGTACATATTGAAATCATTATTTATCAATGAGTTAAATGTACAATGTACAGTCAAATTGAAAATTCTGTCGCTAGCGATAGTTCGCGCTCGTCCGCCCCGCAACGAAGCCAACCCGCTGGGAAGTACCTTTTGCATTGATTTTATTGATTTTTTTTATGAAAAAACAAAGCATAAGTGATAATCTGTTTTTAAAATTGCAATAAGAATATGTAATGCCTAAACTCATAAGGATATGGAATATATAGATAAAGCTTGAGAACATGATCTAGCCTTTTTTATTAGCAGCGTATTCTTGACGAGAAAGTTGTCTCTGTATGTTTTTGGTTAATCTTTCATTGGCATATTGTGCAATAGCACTTGCAATCTCTGGCTTGGACATCACTTTAGCAATTGAAGGTCCTTCTTGTTTTGCAATGGGAAATTTATCTCCATCCGCTCTTTGAAATACATTACCATTCAGCTTTTTTAATTCAACACGCTTTGGAAAATTGCCTCCCTTGATAAAACCATGGGGTAAGATTTCTTTCTTTCCAAACAGTGTGTAAGTTACGCCGCGTTTTGTTTCG
>NZ_JBHIOZ010000091.1:0-1935 GCF_042195805.1 Bartonella sp. AP57NXGY
GATTTTGACCTTGATCCTATGGGACCTGCAATTGAAGGCGGCGTTGGCATCAATGCGCAACTGTCTCACAATTTCTCCCTTCATGGTGATGTAAGTTATCAACAAAAGCTTCAGAAAACTGGTATAAGTGGTGCAAGCTTTTCAGGTGGTATACGCTATCAGTTTTAAGGAAAGGAAATTCTTCTCGGAACCTCTTATTTTAAGCAGAGCAGCCTGTGCCCTACATGAGAAGGAAAGCACATGTACAAGCGTATGAGACTGAAAAAAGTGTAAAAGCGAGCGTTGCTTTCCCGTTCGTTTGCACAGAAAGGCTGCACAACTCTGTATTGTGCAGCTTTTTTAATTTTCTATAATATTATGTAGCCCTTTTGTTGATATTACCTCTTGTAAATAAACCCTGCTTTTCTTTTCTGCTAAAGTCCTTTTTATTCCTTAAAGAAACCTCTTTCTTCTTCATGCAGTAGATGTACTAGCTTTTCTTTAAAGGAATTCCCTTCACCTCTTTACGGCAGAAGATCTGCTGCAAAATACCTTTTTGCGCAGAAAATCCAATCAGGCATAACAAACATAACACAATGCTTTGTACTCAATTTATCTAAAATGCTCAGGAAATCATAAAGAAGAGCTAAAGCTTTATCAATCATCATAAGTATTATTTAAGTATATACATAAATATATTTTAGATATACAGAAAACAAATATTAAATTCATTATGTGATTGAAATTATAATAGTTTATATTTAATAATTTGTTTTATAAATTATAAATTACATAGTTATTTACAAAATAAAAAACCATTTAATAAAAATTTATTATAGAATACAAGTAAATAATAAATTTAATATATAAATGTAAAAATAAATAAAGTATAAAATTATATAAATACTTTATATAAAAGTTAAAATAATATAACCTCCCGATGAAAATTGTGTGTTCTTTATCCTTTTTATAAGCGGGGAGAGAATATGCGGAGGCTTATAAGTTAAGGAAAATCTTCATGTCTAAAAAATTTTTACTATCCTGTACAGCTGTTGCGACAATCGCGCTGTTTAGTGCTCATACTAATGTAAAAGCCGAAAAAATCTTAATGAATTTTCATGGAATAACTGAGGAAGCATCCAACTTCACTGTTGGCGGTATAATAGTGATAAAAGGTAGTGGAATAATTGGAAAAAATTTAGCAATAATTCACGACAGCAAAAACATGGAGGACGACTGGTTGAGCACTGTACGCATTATCGAACCTAATAGCTTTCTTGACTTATCAGAATCAACGATTAAGGCTAAAGAAATCGGTGTGATGGCAACAGACGGTGGTATAATAAAAATGAATGCAGTAGGTATTATTGCTCCTACAGTAGGCTTATTTCTCGAAGATAGCAAAAGTGATAAAAACAAGCTGAAAAATGTGACAATAACGAGCAGTAAAGATGACTTAATGGAAAAAGGAATAGCTCTTTATAAGGAAAGTAAAGTCATCTTGGAAAACGTAACAGTTACTCAAGCAAAAGTGGGTATAGAAGCGTTGGATAATTCTCAAACAACGGTATCAGGAGGATACTTTAATGCAAAAGAGCATGGAATATACGCTGGTACAGGCTCTACAATTACTTTAAAGAACAATGTTACAGTGTCCTCTGATGAATATGGCCTCAATGCAAATGGTGCACAATCCAAAATCACGATGATTGGGGGAACTGTAACTGGGAAAAAAAATGCATTAGTTGCAGCAAATAGTGGATATATTGATGGCATAGATACCACTCTAATGGCAGATGGCAATGGAAAAGGTGCATGGGCTAACGGCCCCAACAGTACAATTGAATTGCATGGCAATACAACAATTAAAGAAGCTGCAATCGGACTTGAGGCAAAAGACAATGGTATCATCCAAATGACAGGAGGATCTATCACTGTTTCCGAGACAGGGGCTTC
>NZ_JBHIOZ010000091.1:2035-5179 GCF_042195805.1 Bartonella sp. AP57NXGY
AGTAACATCTGAAAATAATGGGCTTCATGCAGATGGTGAACAATCTAAAATCACAATGACTGGAGGAACTGTAAAAGGGCAAAAAAGTGCTCTGTTGACAGAAAATGCCGGATATATTGATGTCACAGATATCACTCTCACCACAGATAACAAAGGAACTGGCGCAAAATCCATTGGTCCTAACAGCATGATTAATTTGCATGATAATGCAACCATTAAAGAGGCTATCATCGGACTTGAGGCAAAAGACAATGGTATCATCCAAATGACAGGAGGATCTATCACTGTTTCCGAGACAGGGGCTTCTTTTGAAAACAGCAAGAGTGACAACAACAAGTTAGAAAATGTCGTGATAACAAGCAGCAGCGATGATAAACCGATAACCACAGGTGTAAGTGCTGATAAGGAAAGCACGGTTACTTTAAAAAATATCACCGTTAAGAACGCACAAAAGGCTCTCTTGGCTAATGATAATTCCCAAATAACGGTAACGGACGGCGGTTCCTTTGGCGGTGAGGTACAAGCCAAGCAAGGCAGCACAATTACTTTAAATGATAATGTTATAGTAACATCTGAAAATAATGGGCTTCATGCAGATGGTGAACAATCTAAAATCACAATGACTGGAGGAACTGTAAAAGCAAAAGAAGCTGCATTTGTCTTAAAAGATGGCGGATATATTGATGTCACAGATATTTCTGCGAAAGCACAGTGCAATGGGATAAGCATTGATGACTCCAAAAACGATCAGACTTCAAGAATCAACCTGACCAATACAAACCTTTTTGTCGAAGATGGAACGGGTATTGTTGCCAACAATTCATCAAATGGTAAACTCAACCTCAAAGATTCAAAAATCAGTGCCGACAGGTTATTCGTGGGTATAACTCATGATACGCCAAAACCTGATCAAATCTTTACACTCACCGCAGAAAACTCTCTCTTACAGGGGGGAGTAAGAAATGACGAAAACAGCAGAACAACTTTCGATCTCAAAAACGATACAACATGGTTCGTAAACACTAGCACAAAAGAAAAAGATGATGCGGGCAAGTTACTTGATATTGCCCAAAGATCTCATTCTGATGTTTCTATACTTAATCTCGACAATAGTTCCATTGTTTTTCAACAGCCGACAGAAAACCATTATCATACATTGCATATAGGTTCTGGGAAACCAGACACGCAAGCAGTCTACAATGCTTCTGGTGACGCAAAGATTTCTTTTAATGTTGGATCTGTTGAGAGCTCTGATATAATCGATCAAAAAAATGATCGACTTCTGATCCAAGGAGATGTCTTAGGTACAACAACAGTTTATGTTATGAGTGATTTCAAAGATAGCAATAATATAACAGAAGCTTTTCACCCTTCTTCTAATACCAGTGGAGTTTCGCTCATTCAAGTTTCCGGGAAAGCAGATGAAAATTCCTTCAAATTAGCCAATGGTTATATCCAAGCAACTGGTTCACCTTATAAATATAGACTTACCGCTTATGGACCAACATCCAGCTATGGTGCTGCAAATGAAACACTAAACCTGTTGGGAGAAAATGATAATTTCTGGGATTTCCGTTTGCAGAAATTTATTTTACCACAAGTAGCGAGCTATTTGGCCGTACCTAATGCTCTCTTCTACGCTGGTTTTATCGATATGGCTCAACAAAGTACTCTGTTAGCTGATCTGAGAACAACAGCTATAGGGATCGAAGATAACGTCAAAAAAAATGGATTCTTTCTCTCTTCCTATGGAAGTATCGCAACCCTATCGTCACAACAATATGGCTATAACACAAACATTCGCTATGCTGCTACACAAGCAGGTTTTACAGCTTCTGCACAAAAGAGCCAAAATACAATCCTATATTGGGGTCTTACCGGAACCTATGCTCAATTATCCCTCACCCCCCAAAATATAGAAGATGCAGACAAGAGTACGCTTAACAAATGGGCAGTCACAGCCTACAGCGGTATAGAGCATAATAGCGGTTTCTATATGGATACACTCTTCTCTTATGGGATCTGGAAAGGAAATATCTCTACAGCCATCGCTAACAGTACCACTAAAGTCGATGATATAAAAATGTTAATTGCCTCAACAACAATAGGTCAAAAATTCACAACGGGTATTAAAGCCCTCACGTTTGAACCCCAGGCACAACTTGTTTACCAGCGTCTAATCTTTAATGCCTTTTCTGATGCTGATAATCTTAAAGTTGATATCGGTGAACCTTATCAATGGTTAGTACGCATTGGTGGACGTTTGACAAAAACTACTACCTCCACAGAAAAGAACCGTGTCATTTCTCTGTATGGAAAAGTGAACTTTCTCAAAACTTTTGGTGATGATGGTAAAGTACAGATTGGCGACACCTTTCCCCTTGATCCTACAGGATCTTCTATTGAAGGTGGGCTTGGCATCAATGCAAAATTGTCTCGCAGTTTAGCCCTCCATGGTGATATAAACTATCGAAAAAAGCTGCAAAAAACTGGTATATCCGGAACAAACTTTTCAGGAGGGATACGCTATCAGTTTTAAGGAAAGTCTGTAAATAGCCTATTCATTCTATTCAATTTAACAAAAAAGGCAGTATACATACTGCCTTTTTAATCTATGTAAGCTACTATTCTTATCCCCTGAAACTTTTTTCTTTTCTCCTCAATGATCTCCTTCCCTCCTATTTACACGAGTCACGCGGCATATTCATTATCGAATTTGTCTATAAAGCTAAGCAAAGTGTATTTTTAGATAATAAAAAGAAGACTACATTGGAAAAGATAATGATAAAAGAAACTCTCTCTTCATACCTTTTCTATGTTTATCCTCCTGTTTCTTCAATCCATTAGCTTAACACCACCCTGTAAGGATTCATTTATATGTCCATGTACCGTTTTTAGGCAAACCATTTTGACAATGCTTATCCCTCTAATTCCATACAGTATATTGATTTATAAAGATAATTCTTTGTTTTCCATGTTGAATGAGAGTCCCTAATATCGTAGGATTCTCTCATTTCAAACTTGTTTTATGTTGAAACAATTAAAAATTTTCTTGCACGTTACAAGCAGGGCTGGCGTGTGGAGAAAAGTTATATAAGAAAAGCCTGAGAAGTCCTCTCATGAACTGTCTCAAGAACCAAGGGC
>NZ_JBHIOZ010000092.1:0-5155 GCF_042195805.1 Bartonella sp. AP57NXGY
TAGCGGTTAGGACATCGCCCTTTCACGGCGGAAACAGGGGTTCGATTCCCCTTGGGCGTACCATGTTTCTTTTTTCTATGTGTAATATATTCATTTTATTTGTGTTTTTAAAAATGAGGGATGCATAAATAAAAATGAGGGAATAAGATTTTAAAAGGAATCTCTTCGTAAAAAGGATACAAGAATCATTAGGTGATTAATTTCTTTGTTGCATTTCGAGGATAGTGCTTTACTGCGCATAGTTAATAACAATAAGAATCGATAAAACATAAGAATTAGAAGATTCTAGCTCGCGATACGGTAATTTTATAAGTCATATTCTTGCGTATGCTGTTAATTTTTAAATTAAAACCAGCCGCATCATTTATACGTTTTTTTCAACCTTCAAAATTGAAGTTTATCTCAAACGCATTTTATATGAAGCATTTCTAATTACAGTGCCTTTGTTATCACATTAAACTTTTTATAAACAAACAGACCGTAAGCTTAGAATTGAAATAGCAATATAAAAATAGTTTCTTATTCACCTAACACAACAAATCAAGAAACTATAATTCAGAATACGATCAACTTATTAAATGGAATCTCTGATAATAAAAACGCATAATCCCCGTCCCTCGGTGATCTAACTACCTTATCTATTAAACAGATTCTTCATCAATCATAGAATAATTATAGATTTGCAAACACATCACTTCTTTTCAAAAATTAAACCCTCCAACAAAATTTTACACTCTATTGATAATATATTCTAAAAGCTCATATTTGAATGCTTTTTTCCCTTGTTTTTACTTTTCATTATAAACTTGAAAGTGTTATACAAGTAGTATCGCTTAAAAGAAAAAGGATTTCTAATGGTAAAGATCAAAGTAGAAAACCCCGTTGTTGAACTTGATGGGGATGAAATGACCCGCATCATCTGGAAATATATCAAAGATAAATTAATCCATCCCTACCTCGACATTGATCTAAAATATTATGATCTTTCCGTCGTAAATCGTGATGCAACCAATGATCAGGTAACTATCGATTCTGCCAATGCTATCAAAAAATATGGGGTTGGTATAAAATGCGCAACCATCACACCTGATGAGGCACGCGTTAAAGAATTTAACCTAAAAAAAATGTGGAAATCACCTAATGGCACAATCCGCAATATTTTAGGAGGAGTCATTTTTCGCGAACCCATTATCTGTAAAAATGTCCCTCGCCTTGTTCCTAACTGGACAAAGCCAATTATTATCGGACGTCACGCTTTTGGTGATCAATACAAGGCAACAGATTTTAAATTTCCAGGAAAAGGGAAATTAAGTATTAAATTTGTCGGTGATGATAATCAAGTTATTGAACATGATGTTTTTGATGCTCCAAGCGCAGGGGTTGCCATGGCTATGTATAACCTTGATGAGTCAATTCGTGATTTTGCCCGCGCATCCTTTAATTATGGACTACAACGGAATGTTCCAGTTTATCTTTCAACAAAAAATACCATTCTAAAAACTTACGATGGTCGTTTTAAAGATATCTTTCAAGAAATATTCGATACGGAATTTAAAACTGAATTTGAAAACCGTAAATTATATTACGAACACCGTCTTATTGATGATATGGTTGCTTCTGCATTAAAGTGGTCAGGTGGATACGTATGGGCATGTAAAAACTATGATGGTGATGTCCAATCTGATATTGTTGCCCAAGGCTTTGGTTCTCTGGGTCTCATGACTTCTGTTCTCATGACACCTGACGGCAAAATTGTTGAAGCAGAGGCAGCACACGGCACTGTAACACGCCATTATCGTCAGCATCAAAAGAATGAAGAAACATCAACGAACTCTATTGCATCTATTTTTGCATGGACGCGTGGACTAGCGCACCGTGCTAAACTAGATAACAATGAGAAGTTAAAAAACTTTTCCACGACATTGGAAGAAGTTTGTATTAAAACCGTCGAAGAAGGTTTTATGACCAAAGATCTCGCACTTTTGATTGGGCCTAAACAAAAGTGGCTTTCTACAACAGGTTTCCTCGATAAAATTGATGAGAATCTCAAAAAAGCAATGGGCAATTAAGTTATTACTTAAATTAAAATTCAAAGCTCTAAACAGAGCTTTGAATTTCTCTTGGCAAATTCAAAGAAGTACCTTATAAGTAAAAAGAGGATAGATTTTTATTAAATAGCAAACAACAGTGAAAAAACAGGGCTGGTCTGCGCTTTTATTGGGTAAAAATGGTCTTTGCTTTTTAACGTTTACAGGTGGAGTTGTGTTACACGCCACCAACGTTTATATTGTTATTACTATTTTACCCTCTCTTATGAATCATATTGGCAGTGAAATATATTATTCTTGGGTGGCTACTGTCTTTATTACAGCTTCACTCGTGGGTACTTCACTTGCAACAAAAATATTAGGGAAATTAGGTCCTCGCAATGCGTATGTTATTTCTGGACTTATCTTCACCCTAGGCACTTTTATGTGCAGCATTTCTTCATCTATGCCATTGTTTTTAATAGGACGCTTTATTCAAGGATTTGGAAGTGGTTCTTTGTTATCCCTATCCTATTCCATGGTACGGATTGTTTTCAGCCCATCTTTATGGTCACATGCATTAAGTATTATCTCTGGAATGTGGGGAATATCAACCTTGTTAGGACCAGCAATCGGGGGGCTTTCTGTATATTATGGCCTATGGCGAGCATCCTTTTTGATCATTGGCGTATTAGCTATATTTTTCTCACTCATCGCCTTTAAATTTTTACCAAAAAAGAATGAAAACGATGTTCCAACACCCCCTCTTCCTCTTCTCCAGCTTTTCACACTCAGCTTATTGATTTTTATTATTTCTGTTGGAGGGGCTATGGAGTCTACAATAGCAAAAATTTGCGGATTAGTTATCGGACTTAGTCTTCTTTTTGTTCTAGCAAAAATCGAATCATCTACCCCTCATCCTATGTTGCCCCGCAAATCCTTTTCTTTCTCTTCTGAAATCTTTTCTGTTTACGCATTGATACTCGTTATGACAACAGTCGTATACAGTATAGAACTTTATTTTCCACTTTTTCTTCAAGAGCTTCATGGGCAAGCTCCACTTATTGCTGGTTATATAGCAGCACTTATGAGCCTAGGGTGGACATGTGGAGCCATCTCAAGTGCTGGTCTCTCCACAAAAAAAATTCGCAACATCATTGTATACTCGCCCCTATTAAAACTGTTAGGCATAATGATTCTTTTATGGCTCATCCCAACAGAAGTTTCCGCGCTTGAATATATTTTTATTATTTGCTTAGCACTGTTTTCTATTGGAATCAGTGCGGGCATAGCATGGCCACATTTGCTCACAAGGATCTTACAATGTGCAAATGATGAAGATGCTCTCCGTGCCAGTGAATCCCTTACCTCTGTACAACTATTTTCAGCGGCCTTAAGTGCAACTCTAGCAGGAGTCATCACCAATCTTGCAGGCCTCTTTAATCCTGGAGGAACAATAGGAATGATCTTAGCAGCAAAAACTCTTCTTATAGTGCTCATGGGTCTTTTATTTTGTCTTGCTATTCCATTAGCACTGCGCATTTCTTACTTCATATTGAAAAACCCAACAGGACATTCCAATAACTAAAAATAAATATAAAAATTCCTTCTTCATTTAAAAAATGAAAAATATTAAGCATGCTTCTCCATATACCATGAGACGCAAAAAACCATTAATCCACACAAAGTTAGAACACTTCCTAAAACAGCTGTATATTCATAATTATAGCCCAATTTTAAAACTAATGCTCCAGATTCTGCACCAAGAGCGTTGGCAATATTAAAAGCAGACTGCATTAATGCTCCTGCCAAAATCTGTCCCTGTAGTGCAACATCCATAATTTTTGTTTGTATAGAAGGCATAGCAGCAAAAGAAGTTCCAACAAAAAAGCATCCTATTGCCGCTGTTAACGGAGCATAGGATAAAAAGAAAAAAAGAAAAAAAACAAATACGCTCCAAAGCATAGAGAAAAATATCATCGGTGAAATGCCAATTTTAACAGCTAATTTAGGCCCCAAGAGATTTCCTATCACCATTCCCAATCCAACTAACGGCATAATAAATGGTACCCACTCAAGTGAAACACCAGAAATATGCATTAATGTTGGCTTGATATAAGTGAAAACAGAAAATAATCCTGACGCTCCCACCGAAACCATCAACAAAAGAAGCCACACCTGCTTTTGCTTTAATACACCCATTTCTTGCAAAGGATTCGTTTTTGGAAAACTTGAATCACAAGGAAAAAAATTCCAAATAAGCAAACAACATAATAAAGCGATCATCCCCACAAGGACAAAAGCAATCTGCCAACCAATAAGTTGACCAATCCAAGTAGCACTGGGTGCTCCCAAAACGGTTGCAATTGTTAAGCCAAGCATAACATATCCAACAGCTTTAGAACGTTCTTTCATTTCTACCATTGAAGAGGCAACCATAGCCGCAAGTCCAAAATAGATTCCATGGGGAAGTCCACTGAGAAAGCGTAATACTACTAATATGCTAAAATCAGAAAAAAAGGCACTAGCAATATTTGCTAAGGCATAAAAAAGCATTAATCCCATCAAAACAGTTTTGCGTGATACCTGAGCTGTTGCCACAGCTAAAAGAGGTGCTCCAATCACAACTCCTAATGCATAAGCAGAAATATATTGACCAGCGGTAGGAATATCAACATAGGAACTTCGTGCCATCTCTGGCAGTAGCCCCATTGCGACAAACTCTGCAGTACCAATAGCAAAACTCCCCACGGCAAGAGCTAAAATTATTAAACGCCGTATTCTCGAATCAATTCCCAACGCAAGAACCTTTTGTTGATAAAAATCCTTCATACTATCACTTCTGGATAGAAGTTTTAACTGTAAATATCTGTAATACACACAAATAAAAATTCAAAACATTGTTATACGCATGCCCAATAGTCCCAAATAAAGTTTTAGAAATATTTTGATATATAAAGCATTTTATGGAGTTTTAAGTAAGATTCTTTAATGAAAAACCTTTGAAAACCTCAAGGTCACAGACGTATTCACCTATTTTTATCAGATCTGCCAGATAATAAACTTTGTCTCCTCTTTTCAGCCATTGTAATTTTACAGTGAAAACTTTATTTTGCAACGATATACTA
>NZ_JBHIOZ010000093.1:0-5030 GCF_042195805.1 Bartonella sp. AP57NXGY
AAATAAGAGTATCTAAAAGTGCAAGTTTCTTCTTTTTAGAATAACGCATGATAAATTATCCTTTTAAAGATTGTATGCAAGCAATGTATAAAGGGGTATAGACTACAGTTATAAGCTCTATACCCCTTACGAGTTTATCATACCCATTTGTAAGCATGCTTTATAAGTTATTCAGTTTCTCTTAATACCAAATTTGGTAAGTTCTTAACGATTTTCATTGTTTCTAAACTTACGGTAATAACCCTTTGAAACAACTCCAAAGGATAAGCAGGGTTTCCAACGGTTTCAACAGCATAGCGATTGGCATCATTAACAATGCCGCTCTTTTTATCAGTCTTTACACATTGCCGTTCCATAACCCATTCAAGAGCGGGTTTACCATTGACGATATATTCATAAGCTTCAAGAGGGATATCTGTCATTGTGACATTGCTGTTGTAAAAAACTGTCGATTTATCTTTTACTTTACTATTCCCAAAAAAATTCATTTCTGTAACATAATAGAATTTTTCAGGATTAGGGATATCAGTGAGTTTTGGATCACCTTTTTTAAAGGTTACAGGATAAGGTTCTACAGTTTCATAGTTCATATGCAAATGCCCCAGTTCACGCCCTGCAGTTACAAATTTCCAAAAATCTTCAGTGCTCTTTACACAAGGGATACGAGGCAATTCTTTAGAGAGGTTATCAGCATAACGGGTGCGGTAATCTTCTGAATGCAAAATCCCGTAAACATAATAAAATAGATCATCTTTAGTGATAGTTTCATTAGGATAAGCGGCTTTAAAATGTGCTAATCCTTCATCCGTAATGGCATCACGGCGTTGTAAACCAGCTGTTTTGTTTTCCTCTATAGAGTTTGTAAATAAATGGGATTGCTTTTCACTTTTCTCTTTTAAGGATACAATATCTTCATAAAGATATTGCGGAAAGCATTGACCGTTTTCTATCACCTGATAATCAGACACAGCTTTAATCATAAGAACAGAAAAGGTTTTTTTTGCTCCTATGCCTGTAAGTTGTATCATTTTATTTTCAACTGATTTTCCTATAGGAAATATACATGGCATTATGGAAACTCTATCGTTGAAAGCACGATTATAATAGAGCCATTGTTTTGTAAAAGGGCGATAAATACTTTGAATAAAGCACGTCTCCTCGAACTCAAATAATTTTTCTCTTATAAATTCTCGTTTAAGAGTACTACTCCAACTGATCTTTGTAGCATCAGCGTTAACGAAATTGTCTATAGCCTTTTCACGTATTTTGCGATCAACATGTCCATAAGCTTCGTTAAAGCGCTCCACTTCGCTATTATAGAAGTTAATCATGTTGTACATGTTTTTTGATAAAGCATTACGACTTGAGTTGTATGCCCACGCATCACGACTGGTTAGAACGCCACAGGAATAAGTTTCAAAAAGCTTTGTATCATGACCTTTCTTAACACCTAAAGCTAGAAATGTCTTGAAACTGTCATCACGTTGATTTATCCAATCATTATGCCTATCCGGTGTAATTATTTGCCAACCTTGTTTACTCCGTGTAATACCATTAATGCTACCAAATTTTTTAATTGTCTTAAGCTTTTCTTCTCTATTGAGATAATCTCCAATATCACGGAAATATATTTTCCCATGTTGTTGTGCATTTGGATTTTTAACCAAAATAGAAATCGCTATAGGGGCACGAGAACCTTCACCAAAAATTTTTCCACCTTCTTTGCGAGAAAGTTCTCCAGAGGTTCGTTGATTACCACGTAAATGAAAAATATAAAGGCTGCTAAATTCTTCAACGAGGCATTTGCGTAAGCCATCCATAGATTTTGTATCTATAAAACTTGCATTTGTAACAAAACCAATCACACCACGGTCTTTTATACGGTCACTTGCCCAGCGAATGGCGCGGATGTAACTATCATAAAGCGCCTGCATAAGACTTGCTTTTGAATGAGCGGCATAAGTGTCACCAATACGTTTATTTAATATGGGATAGGGAGTGTTCTTTGCATTGTCGTTTTCGCTTTTTTGTCCTATCGAATAAGGAGGGTTACCAAAAATAACTTCGATATCCAGTTTCTTTTGATGCTCTAAATATTCACTGTTTTCTTTGAATAATTTTTGCAGCAGATTCTTTTCTTCAAGCATCCGAAACGTATCAGTCAAACCAATATGCTTGAAAGGGATATATTCTCCTTTCATGATACTATGATAGGTCGATTCAATGTTAATCGCTGCTATGTAATAGGCAAGTAAGACAATCTCATTGGCATGGATATCATAACGGTATTTATATTCCATATCCTCTGGTTTGATGAGATCTGATTGTAAAAGCCGTGTAATAAAGGTACCCGTTCCCGTGAAAGGGTCAAGAATAGAGACACCCCGTGAACCAAGGCTTTTTCCAAATTCATTGCGTAAAACATCATCAACAGAATGAATGATAAAATCCACAACCTCAATGGGCGTATAAACAATTCCTAATTTTTCTACCGTACGCGGAAAAGCATGACGGAAAAATTCATTATAAAGCTTTACAATTAAGTTTTGTTGTGCTTCAAGACTTGTAGTTCCTCGTGTGTAAAATTGTACATTCCTAGAGATAGTTCTGAAATCTTGAGATTCTTCTTTAAGAGTAACTTTATCAAGGATATTAAGTACACGTTGTAAAGCACAAGAGACGGGATTTTCTTGAACAAACTGATGCCCCTCAAACAAAGCATCAAAGACTGGACGCGTCACAAGATGTTGTGCAAGCATTTCAATCGCATTTTCTTCGGAGAGGGTCGTGTTTAAATTGTTACGTAATTCGGTCATAAAACCATTAAACACCCGCCGCGTTTCCGTTTCTGATTTTGTTAAAACTTCGGTTAAGCGTGTGATATGATTTTGAGCAAGATCAGCAACATTGGTTGCCCATCTTTTCCAATAGCTAGGGTCGTAATTTCTCTTAACAATAGCTGCTCTAATGACATCCGGATATTGAGAAAAAAGGGATAATTCTTCTTCTGGTTTATATCCGTGAAAGGATTCATAAGTTGGTGATCCAATGTTCAGTCCTGAATATTCTGATTTTGAGCGTATAGGTAAGTCATCAATAACCACAGTTGTATCTTCTGAGGTAGCCTTTTGAGAAGGAACAATAATATCAAGGGCATAGCTTACGTCCTGTTTTATGGACATATGGTGGATTATTTTATTAAAACTCTCATCATGGGCACGCAAAGCATTGACGACTTGCCAGATGACATCATATTTTGGATTATTTTCCAAGGCTTGTACTGGTGGAATGCCAGCCGGTACTCCAACGGGTAGAATGATATAGCCTCTTTTCTTACCCTCTGCTCGACGCATGACACGGCCTATTGCTTGAATAATCTCAATTTGACTTTTTCGCGGGTGTAAGAATAGAACAGCATCAAGAGCAGGAACATCAACACCCTCAGAAAGACAGCGTACATTGGTTAGCACACGACACGTATTTTCCCCCGCATCTTCCTTTAACCAGTCAAGTTGTTTTGTACGCTCTTTAGCACTAAAGGTTCCATCAATATGGGCAAGAGTACAGTTAAGAGGGGGAGTATCTTTATAGTTTTTATGAAGGGCGTGCAAAGATTCTTGAACTTTTTCTTTTTTGAATTCCTTGCATATGCGTTTAGAAGTATCAATATCTTTGCAAAATGCTAAAGCTCTACGCATGGGATTGGGGTCATCTTCAAGATCAAGTTTCAGATCCATTTTGGTAAGGGCTCTATAACAGCCATTAATCTTGGTCCTATCGTCAAGAATAAGTTCATAATTCTTATCGGTAATAAGATGTTGAATGGATTGGCTTACTTCTTTTTCATTGACAACTAATATGATAACTTTACAAGGTGATAACAGTTTATGTTCTAGAGCTTCCGCAAATGTATAATGATGCAGTTCTTTGCCATAAATTTTTTCGTCATCCATAGAGGCAAGAACAGTATCAGATAGGTCAGCTTTCCTTTTTATCTTATCTGTAAAGATTTTGGGGGTTGCTGTCATATATAGACGTTTTTTACCCCGAATGATTCTGTTATCATGAACCTTGATAAATTCAGATTCACGCTTGTCTGTTCCTAACACAGCCCCAGTTGTTCTATGTGCTTCATCGCAAATGATTAGATCAAATTCGGGTAAACCATGCTCTTTTTGCGCATCTGAAATCACTTGGATAGAATGGTAAGTTGAAAACACCACCGTCATTGCATCTGCTAGGTTTTCGCAAGCTTCTTTGGCAAGGGTTTGGGCATCCGTGGTAGCAGGGAGAACAAGATCTGATGTTTCCATGCCAACAATATCATCTTGGTTCTTACGACGCTTGCCTACTTTTGTATCCGAACACACAGCAAAAGAACGCAAAGGTACTTGTGCATCGGCTGTCCATTCACGGATTGTTTGTGAGACTAAAGCCAGAGAAGGGACCAGAAACAAAACACGCTTGCCTTTCCCAGCAAGGGTTTCTGCTATCTTCAAACTGGTGAAAGTCTTCCCCGTACCACATGCCATGATCAGCTTGCCACGGTCTGCTTCTTTTAAACCTTCACAGACTTTCTTGATGGCTTCTTCTTGATGGGAATGAGGCTCTTTGGTTGATTTCAGAACCACTTCTTGTTTTGTTGCAAATATTTGCCAATCTATCCGACTGTTTTCCATATGACGAAGGTCAATGCGATAAACGGGTATCGCTTGTCCTTTAATCATGGTATTCACATTGTCACTTAATTCCACTTCTGTGCTGTCAACGAGAAGACGATATTTAAAGATGTCTTTTCCAGATGCCGCGATAAAGCTATCAATATCCTTTTTACTGATCTGATGATCTGCTTGATAAAACTTACATTGAATAGCGACATAACCCTCTTGATTGCGAAGTTTGGCAACCAGATCAATGCCGATATCATTTTTATTCCAACCTTCACGCTCTTTCGCCCATTCATAATAGCTCTCAACTTTTTCATATCGCCCATAGTGGAGAGGGTCATACATAAGATATTTTGTCACAAA
>NZ_JBHIOZ010000094.1:0-3470 GCF_042195805.1 Bartonella sp. AP57NXGY
TTTTGTTCTGTAGAGAGAAGACTTAGAAAAAACACTTAAGTTGGAAAGTTAACATAAATATAGAACTTACTTAATTCTGTTTATATGAGACGGGATATTGCAAACTATAAACATAGGTTCGCCATGAAAGCAGAACTCCCATAGACGATTGTACATATTTTTTGTATATACTTAGGTCATTCTCGGTTGTCAAAATCTCGCAAATTTTTAAGTGTAGACCAGAATTTTTCTCTATAAACTTCGATACTTTGTATGGGGTCGGTTTCTCGAATGCAACAAAAGATGTGTTCTTTCCAAAACTTTTATAATTATCGCAATAAGTTATCAGATCTTCCATTATATTTTTTGAGGTCAGCTTGTTGTAGAACCCAAATCTAAGCATATTTTTTGAGTATCCATTTACACCGAATAGGCAGAAAAGGCCTAATTGTGTTATTCATGGTTGCATTGAATTCTTTAAAAATGACTTGCTTCCATTTTTAATATTTGTCTATATTTTCAATTGATTGCGCTTCTGAATCCATGTTTTTCTCCCCTTGCTGTATTTTATAGGAAATTGCTACGAATGATCCTCTCCAAAGCTGATAATTCATCATCATTGTGTCCCCAAATTGCTATAATAGCTGGGCAGGTATTTAAATCGATGGTTAGGGGGAGGGGCTCGTTTTCTTTAAAAAAAAGCGTAAAATGAACCATATTTTCCCAAGAATGAAGCTTTTGCCGCCATACGTTAACATCTTTTATAATATGACCGTCGATCTCGTTGATAAGGAAGATAATACGCCCTTTTTTCTTAAAGCGACTTGGGGTTTGCGAAAACACGCCTGCAATAAGGTTAACGGAGCTTTCAAGTAAACCATCTTCATAGCAATGCGCGAACAAGGTGGGTGCAATTCCTCCGTGGAGGCGGGCTCCTACTTCGATCATCACTGGACCACGAGCTGTTTGCATGATTTCCATATGCGCAGGTCCATATTCAATCCCCAGCGCGCGAATGCATTGTTTTGCATAAGAGATAAGAGGGGCATAAGAGGGATCTTGAGAATCAAGTACATCAAGCGTTTCATAAACAAAAGTACTTCCATTATGAATACCTTTTTTATATCGTGACAAACTACATATTTTTATAGCCTCTCCCTTTACAACGGCATCGACGATGTATTCCTCTCCCTCCAATCTTTCTTGAAGCAAATAGGCCTCGTTAGGTGCGCCAAAAATATTTTTTTTCTTCCAGTCGATTTCAGAGGCCCACGTTACTACTTCCTCAAGATTAGAGAAAAACAAAACACCATCACTCCCTGCAGAATCATTTGGCTTTACCACATAGCCGCTGTGGCTTTCAAAACCATCGAGAGTACAATCGTTTTTTGTAAGAATTTTTGATCGGATGTAAGATAAACCATTTTCACAAAGACGTTTTTGCATCGCTGCTTTTTTCCGTCGCCAATCGGTAGTCAAGGGGTTATTCCCAAGACAACCATAATAAGCCGCCAATTGCTCTGCACAATAGATACCTCTTTCGGCACCCGCTATTACAGCCTCTATCGTGCCGATAGGAAAGCGTTTCTTTATCTCATCTACACTATGAAGCTTCGCTTCTGCCATGCCCTTTCCCTGATAAGAAAGCATAAAGTGTGAAAAAGGAGCTGCTTGAGAGACAACACCATAACAAGCATAGCCTAATTTTTGCAAAGCAGGGCCATAGAGGGCACCCGTGGAGAAAGGGTCGACAATAAGAATAGGTTTTCTCATACTTTGTTCCGCTGTGATAAAAGGAAAAGAACATAAATAAAGATTATTAGCCCTATAAGGGGCAGAAGATAAACAGCTGCTTGAGGACCCATAAGGGCAGAGCTTGTAAGAAGACCAAGAATGACATAACCTGCCGACTGGGAGAGAGTATAAAGCATGCCGCTATAGCTTCCCACCAGCTCTGCTTGAGCCTCTGTTTTGGTCGCTTCAATCGTATGTTTGCGGGCATTAATTCGCATGGTATTCATTGAAAAGCCAATAAAAAAGCAAAAGACCACAGCCAAATAGGGCGATTGTGTGGTGCTAAAAATAAGATCAGCTACGCTCAATATAAGGGCTGGGAGAATAAATTCAAAACGAGGGATTTTGATAAAAGCAGCCAAAAAAGCGCCCATGCCCGCAACCGCACTGCAAAGCCCATAGTATTCAGAGCCAAAATTTTTCACACTCTGAAAAAGAATGGTTGCCAGCGTATTATAAGCGCAAATATGAAAGCCAATAAGTCCTATGCAGACGCATAAAAGTTTAAGCTCACGGGAGAGTCCATCCGCTTGCGGTGTAGGTGCTGGCTTCGTACCAGTTGCAAGTGCTGTGGTATCTGTAGCGTTGTATTCATCGCAAAATATAATATATCCGGCTATAAGGCTTATAATGATGTCAAACACACAAAGTGTCACAATCAAACCATTATAACCGATTTCAGCCGCTGCCCCTCGAGGGCTGGTCGCTTCTAAGAGATAACCACTTAGTGCTGCTCCCAAAAATGCGCCAATTTGCACCACTGTTTGCATAATGCGGGAAGCCTTTTGGGCGCTAATATAACCACTAAGTGCTAGTTTAGTATTATAAGTCTCGAGTGTGCTTAAGGTAATCAAAGAGAGATAGCCGATAGAGATAGAGACAGCGATAAAACCAAAGGGGGAATCAGCGTAATGGAAAAGAGCAATCAATAAAAGAAGGCTATAGATAATGATCCGCCTTTTGTATAAATCGACCAACCGCAATGAGGCTTTAATGCGCACAAGACCGCTTTTTTTCAAAAGATAGGGCATAAGGGTGCCCAAAGCCATGGTTACGCCCAGGAAAACCGATGAGGATGTTATGCGATAAGCATTCCAAAGATTACTTAAAAATAAAACCATATCAGAAAGATACAGCAGGACAACAAGCCCATAAAACCGAAACATCAGTTGTTTGTGCACATTATCCCCCCATGTTAAATACACATGCTATAAATTATACATTTTTACAAAAAGCTAATATATGTGTTGTTAGGCATGTCAAGTTTTTTCGATAGAAGCATGATACAGATTTGAACGATAACGTTTATCATAGGGATAGCTAATTTTGGAGAAACTGAGAGCGGAGGCGGTTGGTATTTTTACTGTATCTCTTGTGAGGTGCTTTTCCAATGAGGAGTTTCTTCGCTAAATGACCAGTATAGCTATGTTCTTGGGAGGGCTGTGTTTGCACTCTTAAGATTTCCTCCATTTATACTCAAGGTTTAGGTTTTTCTATTGACCGTTGTTAGATGTTGTTGTGACAATAAACTTCGTTATCTATCAGAAACATTTATGGCATTAGCGCTAAGGTATTGTATTAAAACCTTTACATGGTAGTCTGTCTGATAGAGAGGTATTATTGGTTCAGTTTTAGGAGGCTTTATTACGGCTGATTTGGGCGTCGTCGTTGTTTGAGGTCTTATTATAATATTCTTA
>NZ_JBHIOZ010000094.1:3570-4831 GCF_042195805.1 Bartonella sp. AP57NXGY
ATACGCTTGAAATTATTGAACCTTCCTTAACGTCATCGCAAAATTTATTAATTAGCGATCGATATGTTTATTCTAGTCTTGCTTATTTTTATGCTCGAGAGCTTTCTGTTGAAAGTGTCGTTAAATTAAATCAATCTATTCCAAGACCTCATATTACATTTTATCTTCATTTACCGCCCATTACTATACTGGAACGGTTGCAGAAAAGGGATGGTTTAAACTTAAAATATGAAGAAAAACTCTCTTTTATTGAAAAAATTTACAAAGTATACAAAGTTTTATCGGAAATAGATGAGCGGTTTATAACAATTGATGGAACTACTCCTGTTTCTTTAATTCATCATCAAATACGACATCATATAGATAAGTTTTTTTGATTATGAATAAAATCATTTATTAATCAATTTATCCACGATAAATCCTCCTTTATGTATTCTTACTCTAAATCTGAAACTTTAGAGATGTGATTGCAATAATTTAACTGCTCAGGAAAAATATCACGTTATATATTTTAATTAGAAAACTAACTGTAATGGGCTTGTTTTAAAAGATTTAGAGAAGGGGAGTAGAAAAATTAGCAATATTTATTGTGAGGATAATAGTATGTTTATTCTTTTAGAGACGAAGTGTGGTGATAGAAGAACGACATGGAGGAATATACTCGAGCATATTTTAGTGCACAGAATAATAAGGACAATAATGTGAGTGAAGCTTCCATACCGTAAAATTGTTTCACATATGTATAAAGGTGTAGCTTCTGAATAAAACGCACATAAAATATTAATTTTGTTTTTGTCCATAAATGTTCCGTTTTCATAGAAGAATTAATCATAAAACAGCACAAAGATTGTAAAAGCCTCAAAAAAGAAATTTTGCTTTCTTAAATTTAATGATCTAAAATAAAAATTGTAAGAATGCCTGTTTTTAAACAGGATGTATTATGCATATCGACTGGTATTCATTTTAGAGGATAATTTATGTTCACTTCAAATTTGAAGGAACGCATTGCTTTATTTGAAAATAGAACTTTTCTCTATTTTACTTTGAGCGGCTTATTTGCTACATTTGGAAGTGGACTAAATTATATTACATTGTCATGGATCGCTTACAATCAGACGGGCTCAATCCGTGGTGTAGCGTTGATGATGCTTTTTCTTTGGACGCCTGGCATTATTTTTGCGCCTATTTTTGGCATATTGGCAGATAAATATAACCGTAAAACGCAGATTATTATTTCAAATCTTGTGAGAGGTTTGGTAAT
>NZ_JBHIOZ010000095.1:0-2913 GCF_042195805.1 Bartonella sp. AP57NXGY
TATATTTGCGAACAAAAGGAGCGCCAATCATGAGTACGATGATTTTAATTAAATCTTTTCGCGCCATAGATGTGATTTCACCTTATTGCATTGTTGCAGCGCGCGGTGACGGAATGGTGGCAACGGCTTCTGGTAAGGGTGATAAATTATTAGGGACTGCTGGGTCATTGAGTGCAAAGGCTGGTGAGATGATTGATGTTGGCCAATGTGGTTGGGGCGAAGTGGTTTGTGGAGGCAATGTTTCCTTTGGTGATTTTTTGACCTCTGACCCAAAGGGGCACGCCATAAGGGCAGAAGCAGCAGATCGCACCATTGGTATTGCCATGAGTGATGGTTCTGCTGGTGATGTTATTTCTTTTAAAATTAATTAATCGAGGCATAAAATGAACAGACCTTTTCCCATTGATCCAACACTCACCGCTATTGCTATTGGTTATCGCAATCCAGCAGGTTCTCTTATTGGCGATAGAGTTTTGCCACGCGTTTGTGTTTTAAGTGAGGTGTTTAAATATAGTGAATTTCCCTTAGCGGAAAATTTTACCGTGCCTGAGCTTGAGATAGGGCGGAAAGGGCGCCCGAATGTGGTGGAATTTTCTGCCTTTGAACGGGAAGCCAGTGTCAAAGATTACGGACTTGATGATCTTATCCCCAATTCAGATATTGAAGCAGCGGCACGCGCACGAGCAGAAAAGCGCTCTCGTTATAACCCCGAAAAGACAGCTGTAGAGGGACTTGCCAATTTGCTAGAATTGGGGCGTGAAGTGCGTGTTGCAGCGCTTGTGCAAAGAAGTGAAAATTATGCACCAGAGCGGGTGATAACACTTAAAGGTGAGAATAAATTTAGCGATTATGAGAAATCTGATCCTTATGCTGTTTTAGATGAGGCCATGGATAAAAGTCTCGTCTATACGCCCAACACCATTGTTATGGGCAAAGTTGTTTGGTCAAAACTCAAACGTCATCCCAAAATCATCAAAGCTGTTAAAGGGGGTGGCACTGCTGATGGTTTTGTCACCAAGGCGCAATTTGCTGATCTGATGGAAATACACCCCGATCGTTTACTCATTGGTGAATCGCAAGTGAATTTGGCACGTAAAGGGCGTTCGGCACAATTGGCACGCGTGTGGGGCAATAAGATTGCACTGCTTTATATTGACCCTACCAAACAACAGGCAGATGGTTCGGTGATCAGTTGGGGTTTTAGCGCCCAGTTGGGCGAACGTTTGTCTGGAGTGATCCAAGATCCAGATATCGGCTTATCAGGCGGCAAACGGGTGCGTGTGGGGGAACGTGTGTGTGAATTGGTTGCCGCAAAAGATGCCGGTGTTTTGTTGCAAGAAGTTGTCTAAGGGAAACTTTTAAACATGGCTTATGCAAGCAAAACATTGATTGAAGAGCTCTGGGGTGATGACTTCTTGGATGATTTGTGTGGGATGGATGAGAACTCTGATCCAGTTTTTTCAGAGCAAGCCATTGCCCGCGCGCTCGAACAGGCAAGTGGTGAGATTGATGTGCATTTGTCTCATCGCTACTCAATCCCCATTGCTGGACAGCCAGCGGCTCTGGGTATGATCTGTGTCAATATTGCTGTTTATAATTTAGCCATACGCCATACGGCACTGACCACGACTATTGAAGATCGTTACAAACAGGCGGTTGATTTGCTGAAACGTATTGCCGAAGGCAAAGCGGGTTTAGGCATAGATGAACCTAAAATTATGAGCGAAGATGGTCCCGTGCGTGATGGGGCTTTCTTCCATGCCAAGCCGCGTTTGATGGGAAGATAATATGTCTGTTGCAACCCATATTGAGATTAAAGAGACAGGGCTTGAAGCGGCTTTATCCTTTTTGCAAAAGGGAGCTGATCGCTCGATGGGGACTTTGGCACAAGGGGTTGGGCGTCTCATTCAAGAAAGCACAAGGCGGCGGATTCAAAGTGAAAAAATGTCTGCTCAAGGAGAGAAGTGGAA
The DNA here is from genome assembly GCF_042195805.1 of Bartonella sp. AP57NXGY. Classification (NCBI taxonomy): domain Bacteria; kingdom Pseudomonadati; phylum Pseudomonadota; class Alphaproteobacteria; order Hyphomicrobiales; family Bartonellaceae; genus Bartonella; species Bartonella sp. AP57NXGY. Next base: position 1,971 of record NZ_JBHIOZ010000095.1, read on the forward strand.
AAACAATCATGCCCGCACCTCCATTCTTTATGCCAGTGGGGCGCTTTCACGCTCCATTGATATGAAAGCTTCACCAGAACAGGTGATTGTGGGCTCTGGGTTGGTTTATGCGCGGATTCATCAATTAGGTGGGGTTATTCACCCGAAAAATGGCAAGACACTGCGCTTTTTTCTTAAAAGCGGCAATGCACACCGCTTTGTTTGTGTGCATCAAGTGACCATGCCCGCACGCCCTTATTTGGGGCTTTCAGAGCACAATAAAGTGGAAATTGTCAAAGCGACAGAAGACTGGCTGGAAAGGGTCTTTGCATGAGTCAAACGATTAAAAATGCTGGGCGCATTAATCAGTTTCGTGAAGCGGTGATAAGAAGCCTTAAAGGCGCTTTACCGGATGTGCGTGATTGCGGCTGTCAATTTGGACGTTTTAACTTAGAAGAGCTTGAAACACAGATGCTGGTGGCTCCAGCAATACGGGTTGCGGTGTTAGAAAGCCGTTTGAATCCTGTAGCAAGTGGACAGATGAGTGCTGATCTTCATTTAGGGGCTTTTATTATTACCACAGGTAAAGAGCGTGATGTTTCCAGTTGGCTTTTAGCAGAAGCCATTGCGGTGCTTTGTCATAGCGGGCAATTGTGGGGACTAACGCATTTGAGTGCCCCGCGTGAGGTGCAAATTGAACCGATTATCTCTGCGGCGATTAAGCAGCGTGGTGTATCGATAAGCGTGGTGGAATGGCACCAAGATTTGCATCAGTTGGGACAGGATATTTTTTGTGATGAGGGACAACTCAAAAGTGGTTTGATTTCATGGGACAATGAGGTGGGGGCATGAATGACGCACATCTCTTAAGTGATACCTTTCGACAAATCATGAAGCGTCTTGATGCCCTTGAACGCTGTCTTGCCAACCAGCACATGATCGGGCGGGTTGTGCAAGTTGATGG
>NZ_JBHIOZ010000095.1:3013-4788 GCF_042195805.1 Bartonella sp. AP57NXGY
GGGGTCAAAATGGGTCCCTCCACAACCTCTTCCCCTCTTTAAAGGAGTTTTATCATGCGTGAGAACACTTATGTTATTTTAACCAATGCCGATTTTGTTGCAGGCAAGCGTTCACCGGGCAAGGGTGAGGAAATTTGTTTAAGTGAGGAAGCGGCTAAATATCCGTTGCTGCTTGGTCAGATCGCTGAAAAACCAGTCCCTGTTGTTGCTGCGGCCCCAACGGTCTCTACCACAAAGACAAGCAAAGGGGCTTAAAGCATGCGGTGCGGGATGAGCGAAAAGGATGGCTCTCTCTTGTATGGTTGGGCACATTGCCAACAGTCACTTCGTAAATGTCTGACGACAAGAATTGGGACACGGGTTTTGCGTCGTCATTATGGATGTGATGTTGGAGCATTCCAAGATGCCAATGCTGATCCTGCGACGATGATGCAGCTTTATCAAGCAATTGTTGAAGCACTCGATGATCCAGAGTGTGGAGAGCCTGGGTTCTCGTTGCAGAGGATTGATCTGACAAAAGCAACGCGTGAAGGCACATTCCATTTTGTTTTAACGGGTGTTTTTTATCCCAATGGGCATTTGGGGGATTGGTCACACAAAGAGCCAATGAGCATCAATTTAGAGGTTGGTGATGACTGAGTTTGAACCTTTATCCTTTTCACAGATTCCCCCTCCACAACTCCCTCTGCCACAAATTATTGAAGAGCTTTCTGTTGAAGCAATTTTAGAGCAAAAGATCACGCGTTTGACTGAGCTTTTTGCAGCGCATCATATTCCTTATAATGTGGAAAAGACGGCTTATGATCCCGTGGTCATTCAATTGCAAGCGGCGGCTTATGAAGAGTTTCTATTGCGCCAGCGAATTAATGAAGTGGCGCGGGATAATTTACTCACATTTGCGCGTGGAACAAGTTTAGATCATTTGGGGGATTTTCATGGGGTCACGCGCCTTTTGGATGAAGATGATGAGCGGTTTCGCCGCCGCATTCGCTTGAATAGACAAGGACATTCCACAGGGGGCACAGCGCCACGTTATCAATATTTTGCCCTCTCAAGCGATATCCATGTCAAAGATGCTTTTGTTTATCGTGAGGGTAAAAGCCCGATTATTCATGTGGCTCTTTTTAGTGATAGCCCATCAGGGGTGGCAGATGAGGCTTTAATTGCAAAGGTGCAAGCAGCCCTTGATGCCCCCCATGTTAAAATGACCAATGACCACATCCTTGTGAAAAGCGCGGTACAGCGGATGATCAATGTTTCTGCTGATTTTTGGTTGTTACCGGATGAAGGCTCCTTTGTTTTGGAAAGAGCGGAGCAGAATTTAAGAGCAGAATGGGCGCGTGCATGGAGGCTTGGGCGTGATTTGTCTTTAAGTTGGATACTAAGCCGCTTGATGGTTGAGGGCGTTCACCATGTGAACATAACGCAACCTTGTGAGGATATTTTGGTCGCACCGGATGAAGCTGTAGCTTTGGGGGATATTGTCTTGTCTGAACGGGGGCGTGCTTATTGATGCTTTCCTCACTTTTGCCCCCAAATTCGAGCTTGTTTGAACGTTGTTTTGCAGAAGCAATGGCTCTTGACCCTCACGTTAAAATGGCACTCGAAGAAATCCCCCGCGCGAAATTTATTACGCGTCCGCCTTCTTGGTTGTCCTTTTTAATTGATGAATATGGCTTACAAGAATTAACCCCTTATTTCTCTAACCTTTATGATTTAATTGATCAGGGTCTTGCATGGCAAAATATTCGCGGCTCCCTTGCGGCAATAGAGAT
>NZ_JBHIOZ010000096.1:0-4774 GCF_042195805.1 Bartonella sp. AP57NXGY
GTACAACCTGTTTGCTGATCAAAAGCATTGAATTTGTTGGTGCTCAGTTGATTTCTCATACCGACCTTCATGAAGCCATTTCTCTTTGGGAAGGACGGTGTTTGGGGATTGCCGAAATCAACAAAGTGCTCAAAGCGGTGACCAAGCTTTATATGAAGCGCGGCTATATTGCGGTGCGGGCTTATTTGCCTGAGCAAGATTTAAGCGGCGGTCATCTCAAGATTGTTGTTGTTGAGGGTGTGATGGAAGATATCACTCTGGATGGGCATAAAGTTGAGAGGAGACTTCAAGGAGAAATCACCACGGCTTTTCCAAATCTTATTGGGAAGCCGACCAATCTGCGCCAGATAGAGCAAGGGCTTGATCAAATCAATCGGCTTTTCTCACGCCAAGCCACCATTAATCTTGGTGCGGGGAGCAATTCGGGTGGTTCGATACTCGATGTTCATATTGAAAAACAGAAACCTTGGCTTATTACGCTTTCCAGCGATAATCTTGGCGCTAAAGCAACAGGGCTTTATCAAACGCGCTTGAGCCTTTCTTTTGATGATCTGTTGGGGATCAATGATCAATGGTCGTTGAGCTATCAGCGTTCTATGGATGGTAGTCCGTATCATTTTTCTCACAAGCGCCCCAATAGTGATACTCTAACGGGATCCTTTTCTCTACCCTATGGCACTTGGACAACAGGTTTTGATGGGACGTGGAGCCAATATCATTCGAGTGTTAAGGGAATATTTTCCGATATTATGACTGCGGGCAAGTCTTTATCGCTGACACCGTGGATTTCACGGGTTATCGACCGTGATCAAGAGGGAAAGACCTGGCTTACAGGACGGTTGACATGGAAATATTCTGATAATTTTATTATGGGCAGTCGGGTTGATGTTTCCAGCCGTAAACTAGCTATTGCAACCTTTGAGCTTGATCACTCGCGCAAGTGGCTTGGAGGAGAATTAAGCGCGCATATAGGGTTTCATAAAGGGTTGGCAATTCTTGGCGCTTATGACGATAAAGAGCAAGAGAATGCAACAAAAAATTCACCCAAAGGGCAATTTTCCAAATTGTCTTTTTCCCTAGGCTACGTGCGTCCTTTTTCGCTCAAACAATATAACTTTCGCTATAACACGCTGTTTTCAGGACAATTATCACCCGACACGTTGTTTAGTTCAGAGCAAATATCGCTTGGTGGTAGTTCCTCTGTGCGTGGGGTGCGTGAGGCGATTTATTACGGCAATAATGGGGCGTTTTGGCGCAATGAATTGTCGCTGTTGTTGCCAGGTTTTTCTTCGAGAATGGGGCGTAAATTTATGAGCCAATTTGCCCCTTATATGGCGCTTGATCTGGGGGCCGTGGCCAATAATGTAAACAAAAACAGTTTTGGCGGGAGCCTCGTTGGGGCAACTCTTGGTTTCCATGCAACCGGAGACATTACGGATATTGATGTATCTTATTCGAATATTTTAACCCAATCGACAGTGCGAGAAAAGGGAAATGCGACAGGGTTATTTCAAGTGCGGGCATTATTGAGATTTTAGAGCAAAGGGGCGGTAAAAAATATCGCTGCGCTGTTTATACCCATATGGGTTGTTTTTTTAAGAGATAAAGAATTTTATGAGGAGCTGAAGATGCGGGGATTGAAAGATCAAAAGCATAGATTGGGATATGGATACAAGCTATGGCAGCGCGTTCTTTGTGTTTTGCAGCGAGGGATCCATAAGGGGCTTTCACTGGTTTTAAGCTTTTGCTTAGCTTTTCAGCCTTTGTTGTTGCAAGCACAAGCGCTTGGAGCGCGAAGTCCTGTTGCACAAGAGAGCCAAGGGATTAAAGCAGCTGATGGGGTTGGCTCTGTTTTCCGCCCCACGGTGGGGAAAGCCGGCAATGATGTGCCGCTGATTGATATTGTTCGCCCCAATGGACAGGGTCTTTCTCATAACAAATATGACAGTTTCAATGTTGATACCCATGGCGTAATTTTGAACAATTCGACTGAGGAGGTTTCGCGTTCACAGCTTGGTGGATTGGTGCCAGGCAACGGCAATTTGCGTTATAGCGGTGCAGCAAAGGTTATCCTCAATGAAGTGGTGAGTGCCAATCGCTCGCGTCTTGAAGGCGTGAGCGAAGTACATGGGCATATGGCGGATGTTATTATCGCCAATCCCAATGGGATTACCTGTAACGGTTGTGGCTTTATTAATACACCACGGGTGACTTTATCGACTGGACAACCGATTATTGGAGCCGATGGCGCTTTGAGTGGATTGCGTGTTGAGGGTGGAGATATCACCATAGGTTCTCGTGGGGCTGATGGGAGTGCATTAGATATTTTTGATCTTGTTTCGCGCAAGATCAGTATCGGAGGTCCTATACAGGTCAAAGGGGATTTGGCTGTTATTGCTGGTCACAATCATTTTGATTATGACAAACGCGAAGCAACTTCTCTTGGTTCTGATGGCAAAGAGCCGGAATTGGCGATTGATTCCAGTGAGTTTGGTGGAATGTATGCGGGGCAGATCCGCGTGATTGCCAATGATAAAGGTGCGGGCGTTAAGATGCGCGGAGACATGGTTGCCAATGCAGGCGCCATGAGATTGACAAGTGATGGCAAGCTGGTGATTGCCAAAGCACGCGCCAAAGGAGCGGTGAAGGCTCACTCCCACCACGATAGTGTGCACGTGAAAGATCTGCTTTTTTCAGAAGAAGCGGTTGAGCTGAAGGCTTTGAAACATGTTGAACTGGCTGAGCAAGCTCGCGTTGCAGCGAGCGGTACTGTTGATGTGCACGCCGATCTGATCAAGCTCCAGTCTCATGCTCTTCTAGCAAGCGGTATTGGGAGTGATGGTCAACAGTCAGCGACGGGTTCTTTGCATTTACAGGCAGCAAAGCTTGAGGCGGGGAATGGGCGGATAGCCGCCGGTGATCTCTTAGAGATCCAAGCAGCAACAATTGATCTGAGCCGCATGCAAGACAATGATCAAACAGGGGTTTCTTCCCTTGGCGATCTGACCATTAAAACCAATCAAATCAGCGCTTTAAACAACCATATTGGTGCCAAGGGGAATATTGTCTTGAGCGCCGATGATGCGCTCACTGTAGGCGCTGGACATTATAGCGCCGGCGGCTCTCTTTTGGTGGAAGCAGCAGAGCTTACATCACGCGCGCGCTTAGTGGCAGAGCAAAAAATTGACCTTTATGCGCATCACGGTGCCCTGATCCAAGAAGGCACTGTCTGGTCTAATGGGAAGATAACGCTGGATGCCCATGGTGCCCTCAATCACACGGGTGATATTGTCAGCATGCAGCAGGTTGCCTTGACAGCGGGGGGCATGCTCACAACCTCTCAAGAGAGCACGATTTTAAGTTATGATGTGGTTTTAAGTGCTGATGCTTTAACCCAAGCAGGGATTGTGGAAGCTCAAGAAGGAGCATTAACCCTTCAAGTGCGTGATGGGGTTATCAATAGCGGCACAATGCGCGGTGAGAGTGTCGATGCTCATATTGGTGCATTTACCAATCAAGGGACGTTTATTGCAACCGATGATTTGCATTTGATGGTAAGCACACAAGAAGGCGCCGATCCGCAACAAGCCTTTCTGAAGAATACATCCGAAGGTGTCCTTCAAAGTGGTGGCGTTTTTGTTGTGACCGCAGGGCAATTAGACAATGCCGGTGTGCTTGGCTCTAGTGGTGAGAATGTTGCCCTCAATGTGGCAGGGAATGTCAGCAATAGTGGGCTGATTTACGCCAAAAAATCTATGGACGTATTCAGTGATGGTGATTTAACCAACACACAGGGCAGAATGATTGCAGAAGAGGCTCTCAGCATTGGTGGGCTGAAAGAGACACGTGCTGGTCATATAAATAATGAGGCTGGTCTTCTCAGTGCTTTAGCCGGTGAGATGAAGATTGTTGCAACGTCTTTTGTCAATAAAAGCGCTGAAACGACAAATTCAGAGCAACAAAACGCTACACATGATGAAGGTGCGCATGTTTTAGCGCGGGATGGTTTGCGCATTGATGTGGGCAGTTTTGAGAATGTTGATGGTCTTATTTCTACGCAAGGGGCAGTCAATATTGTTGCTGATAGTGTGATCCAAGCAGGGCACATAGAGATTGAGCGTGGTGACCTTCAACTGACCAGCCACGGTGATTTAAGCAATAGTGGCACAATAGAAAGCAATGATACCATTGCTTTGCATGCGCAAACAAATCTCAGCCAAACGGGGCGCATTGTCTCTAAAAAGCGGATAGAGCTTTCCAGTGATGGCATATTGACAATGGGCGAGACAAGTGAGGTTGGCGCCTATGATGTAACGCTGAAGGCAGGCACACTCACCCAAGCTGGGCTTGTGGAAGCGCAAGGCGGGGTACTTACTCTCAACAGTCATGATGTTTTAAGCAATTCCGGTATTATGGTGGGCGGTGTTGTTGATGCGAAGCTTGGGTCTTTAGCCAATTCCGGTCAGCTTTTAGCCAGTAACAGTTTTACGCTTGTGGCAGAAAGCCATGATCCGTCATTGGGGCAAGTTGCTCTGGTTTTAAATGGTGAAGACGGTGTTCTCAAAAGTGGTGGTGCTTTTGTCTTAACCGCAGATGTTTTGGACAATGCCGGCAGTATTGGTTCAAGTGGTGATGGGGTTGCGCTCAATGTGAGCGCTGATCTGAGTAATAGTGGGCTGATTTATGCCAAGAAATCTGCCATTTTCTCCTTAGATGGGGATTTTATCAATAAGTTTGCCGATGTCATTGCTGAAGACAATCTCATCATCCGTGG
>NZ_JBHIOZ010000097.1:0-4707 GCF_042195805.1 Bartonella sp. AP57NXGY
ACATAACTTTCAGCTTCATCTGGTAAGTCGTAATTAATAACGTGGCTTATCCCTGGTATATCAATACCGCGTGCAGCAATATCTGTTGCCACTAGGATCTGCACAGATCTTTCACGAAAAGCTTTTAAAGCAGACTGGCGAGCACCTTGTGATTTATTTCCATGAATTGTTGCGACTAAATATCCTACCTTTTCTAAACTACGTGTGACAGCATCTGCCCCATGTTTAGTTCGAGTAAAAACAATAACCGAATCAAAAGCTGGATTTGTCAAAAGTTTACTTAAAACATTCTTTTTTTCATTCGTAGGAACACAATATAATTTTTGGCAAATCTCTACAGCCGTAGTACCTTGAGGAACAACTTCAATTTTAACCGGATCATTGAGTAAACATTTTGCAAGCACAGCAATTTCCCTCGGCATTGTTGCAGAAAAGAGTGCTGTCTGACGTTCTTGATGCAAAAGCTTTGCAATTTGCTTAACATCATGAATAAAACCCATATCCAACATACGATCTGCTTCATCCAAAATCAAAAAACGAGATTGGGAAAGATCAACACACTTTTCACGAACAAGATCTCTCAAACGCCCTGGAGTCGCTATCAAAACATCCACACCTGCTTCCATACGTTTAATTTGTTTTAAACGTGATACGCCCCCAAAAATAAGACATGTTGAAAGATGTGCTCCTTTCGCCGCAGTGCAAATCGTTTCATCAATCTGAACAGCAAGTTCACGCGTTGGAGCTAAAATCAAAGCGCGTGCAGTTTTAGGGCAGCGTTTATCACCTAAAGCCAAAATCTGACTTAAAATAGGCAAACTAAATGCCAAGGTTTTTCCAGAACCTGTCTGAGCAACACCTAAAATATCGTGTCCTTTCAACATAACTGGAATAGCTTGTTCTTGTATAGGTTTAGGTTTACTCATCCCAGCAATGAGTAAATTTTTAATCAAAAGAGTAGGCAAACCTAACTTTGTAAAAACATTTTCTTCTTTTATAGGCAAAATAAAATCTTTCCTTAGCTGAAGAACTCAAAAGAAGTAACCATCTGAACTCTCCACTCAAGAATCCGCGCAAGAGAAATCCCTGACATTTTAAATGAAGCAACGCCTAAAAAGCGGCTTGCGCAACTCATGAACACCTTGAAATCAAGATAAAGGCGTATAAACTTCACTTTACAAAAAGCCAACAAACCAGCCTAAATGCCTTCATCTCTATTATCTTTGGATTATGATAAAAAAGCAAGAACTTTACGAAATACATTTATCATGAATAAAAACAATATTTAGATCGTTTACTTTTTGATGATTGTGTCCATCGGTAAATGTACCTTGATAAAATCAGGATAAATCTCGAGAAAAACTGGATTTTGTAAAGTTTTTTGACCGCCATAAATTAAATACCATTGTGTTTTATCAAAAATCGCCAAAGTTTTATATTGAATGATGCGATCTTTCATCTCAAGAACTGTTGGAATTAAAGCATACAAAGTACCGTTATCAGTTTGTAAATACTCTATATTTTCTTTATCTAAATAATAAGCACCAGAAGGCACCCCCTCAAATTTCTTATGCAACTGTTGAAGAAAATCACTACGTAAAGCACTCTCTGTTGTATTCAATCGATGTGCCATCTCTTTATAAAGCCGCTCAGGCATATAACGAGAAATGGGCATAAAATCCCCATTTTTTATAGCATTATTGACATCAACAACGACTCTTGAAAGTTCATCTTTTTGTACTATTGTTGGCTGAGATGCTAAACTCTGTTGATTAACAATCAAAAAGAAAAATAGACTCAGCACCGAATAAAAAATAGGTTTCATCATTATACTTCTTGTTTTAGTAAAATTTCAGTTTCTCAAATAACAAAATCAAATAACGTTTGATCATCAGTAATATCACGATAACGCCAACCTAACGCTTGAAATTTTTCCTCTAAAAGACAAAAATTACCGTATTTTTTTGTTTCAATCGCAACCAATACAGAACCAAAGTTTCTCGCTGACTTTTTAAGATATTCAAAACGTACGATATCATCATCTGGTGATAATGTGGAAAGAAAATGACGCAATGCACCAGGATGTTGCGGAAAACTAAAAATAAAATATTTTCTCAACCCTTGGAAACGTAAAGAACGCTCTTTAATTTCTGGCAAACGCTCAAAATCAAAATTACCTCCTGAAATAACGAGAAGAATTTTTTTCCCCTTTAACTCTTGAGGAGGAATACTGTTAAGCGCATCAATCGATAAAGCACCAGCCGGTTCAAGAACCACACCTTCAACATTAAGCATTTCAACCATCGTAGAACAAACGCGGTTTTCAGGAACCGTAATGACAGAATCAGGGGGAAATTGCTTTAGAATTGTATAGTTTAGAGCACCAATTTCAGCCACAGCAGCACCATCTACAAAAGTGTCAATGCTTTCAAGCTTGACGCGTTTTCCACTCTCCAAACAAGCAAGCAAACTTGCAGCTCTTTGCGGCTCAACAAAACGAAGCTTTGTTTTCCAACCATATTCATGTAAAAACTTGCTCACTCCACTTGCCAAACCACCACCCCCTACCGGCACAATCATCAAATCTGGCTCACTTTCTCCATTGAGTTTTTTCCATTGTAAAGCTGCTTCACAAAGCACTGTTGCCTGCCCTGTAATAATGCGAATATCATCGAAAGGTGGAGCCATTACACCACCGCTCTCTACGACAAAGGATTGCGCAGCTTCATAACATTGATCAAATGTTTCACCAACCAAACGAATATCAATGAATTCTTTACCAAAAATACGTGTTTTTTCAATTTTTTGTTGTGGCGTTGTCATAGGCATGAAAATCACGCCTTTACGTTTAAAATAACGACAAACAAAAGAAACCCCTTGCGCGTGATTCCCCGCTGAAGCACAAACAAATGCAGAATCTGGTGATATACAGCTAAGCATTTCTGAAACAAAATTGAAAGCACCACGAATCTTATAAGACCGCACCGGTGTTAAATCTTCACGCTTTAAATAAATTTCTGCATCATACTTTTGACTAAGAAAATCATTTCTTTGAAGTGGTGTTTCAGCAAACACGTGATGCAATCCCACCATAGCTTTTGTGACGTCTTGAATAAATTGACTCATAACACTAATCATTTCATACTTTATTTACATTATAAAAGCTTTTTCTATCGATAAAGGAAACTATTGTCAGTCAAAATTTCACTAAAAAATGAAAAATGTTTCTTTTGTCATTAATTCTTGATTCAATAAAAGATATAGCTTATGAGAGAAATCACATCGCGGACGTGATGAAAACGGTAAACATAGCAGACTTAAAATCTGCCGGTCGAAGACCTTGCGGGTTCAAGTCCCGCCGTCCGCACCAGATTATCTTAATCTCTCTTATTTTCCAATGATTTATTAAAAATCAAAAAAAATTAAAGCACCTTCTAAACCACCTTTCGTAACTTTATTATAACGCTATAAGACGGCACCGCGGTGGTACTAAAATACGAATCATTGCTGCTTTTTGAGATACCTTTTTAGCACTTTGACCTCCTCCTCGTCTTTATAGGATGGAGAGGCAATCAATATTGCTAATTTGGGATTGACTTATACTCTTCATGACTCTTGTAAAACGACGCAAAAGCTCAGAAAAGAGATAGATGCAAAAGACAAAATAATAGATAAAGAAGCTGAAATAATACGTGCACAAAAAGATGTGATTCAAAAACAAGAAGAGTTAATTCGAAAATCAACTGCTTCTAAGATTATTTTTCCTCGAATGGCAGTAAAAAATTGGCCCAAAAGTAGTTTCAAGTACTTTCTCACGACCATTTTTTCAAAACAGGCAATCACAACACGCTCTGTCATAGCGCACATATAAATACGCAACAGCCTTCATGGGGGAAGATGATCATCAATACACAAACCGTTCTCTACCTTGATCTAGATCTAAGACAGGCTGGGCGATTTCTCGTGTAGACAGCAGTATAACAAGTGGCACTTGTCAATTTTGAATTTTTTCGTTTTCAAGGCGATAGTAGGCGCTATTTGCGTTTTCAGCAATGGCTTACAAAAATGAAGATCACAACAGATAAAGTCAATGCCTCACAAGAAAAGATGATTAAGACGGTGTGTGCAAAAGAATACAATCCAAAAGATGACAACGAAGCAAATGCTTTAGCAATTTTATATTTAGTTAAAGAAGGGAATGCGCATGTCTAATGCAATGCCATGGATAAGATTCCTTTTGAATGACTGGAACAGTGAGATAGATGGAATGACATGAGAACAAAGGGGCATTTATATAACGCTTTTCATTCGCATATATGACAAAAAAGCACCAATTAAAACAGATTTTGAAATGCTTGCCCGCGCTTGCAATTGCTCGCAAAAAAGTTTGCAACTATTGTCGAATATCTCATGAAGAATGGTAAATTTCTTGAGAAAGATAATGGTTTGTCGAATACGCGCATTGAAGAAGAGCTAAAAGATTTTACTGATAAAAAAGCGCCCATATCGCAAATTCATAGTGAGGCTGGAAAAAAGGTGTACAATAAAAAACGCTATAAAAAACATTTTAATGATTTTGCTGAAGCAAACGCTAAGCAAAATCAAGCTATAAAGAACCAGAATAAGAATATATATAAACTAAAACTATCATTTTAGCAAAAAAAACTGCTTCTGAAAATTTAGAAACAAACGAACAGGTTGACGAAC
>NZ_JBHIOZ010000098.1:0-1957 GCF_042195805.1 Bartonella sp. AP57NXGY
CAAGCCAATCCAAAACATAAGGAATTATTTAACAAACTTTAGAGCTTTTATGCTGTTACAACTATCTTCGTGAAATTTATGAAGACAAAACCCAAAAGGCGGTCGGCCTACAAAACGCTATGAATAGCTCACCTTAGTGAAAAATCATAGGACCACACAATAGAGAAATCTCTTTTGACAGTTTTTCAAGCCAATCGCTCAACGCTCTTTTTAGTGACATTCTCTTCATTGCTCTTTTTTCAAAGAAAATGATCAGAGTTCTTCTTACAAAGAGTTTTGTTGCTTTTGGAGAGTTATTCCAATGTTTATGTTATTTTTTTAATAATAAAAAATAAAAAACATTATATTTTAATATTTTTGTTTAGGATCTTGAGCTACTCTATGGAAATTTCTATTTTTGTAAAAAATCCAAACGTGCAACAGCATGGTAAAATATATTTTTATGACGTTGGTGATGATCTCAAGAGAAAAGAAAAAAACCTTACGATAATAGGAGTCATTTGGGAGTATTGATGGTATTAAGTGAATATCAGCTACAATGTCATCTGGATTTATATTACTCGTAATTGGCATTTTGGATGCATGGCTCATTTGTTCTGCGAATTATTGGACTTGAATGTTTAATCTATAAAGCCCAGTATTGATGATATTAGAATAAAAGCCATCTTGATTTGTAAGTTTAATCGAATGCAAATTGAGAACATTCGATATAATAACAAGCGTATGCTTCTTAGCTAGCCCCTTTTAAGTAAGATAATAAGTCCACCTGCCATACTGTTTTGATTGGGGTTGAGCTCAGCTTTATAATAAACATCAAGCTTAAAAATACCGTTCGCTTATTTTGAGTTACATCAAACTGAAATACCTATAATTCTTTCTCATCAAAAATCTTGAATAAAAAAGGCAAGTTGCTGCTTAAATTACTGCTAATATCAAAAAAATCAAAGCCAATTTTGCCACCATCTTTGACACTTTTAGTATATAAGATCCCGATACATGAGACAAGCACCATATCGTTCTTCCATCGGTATGTCCTATATCTATTCACGAAACATAGCTGCTTCAGAGTGGGAAATACTATATATTTGTAGCAATTTCTTTTAATTGATTCATATCAAAATACAAATCCGATACCTTTTGGCAAAATTTATCAAGATAAATAAACAATTCATCAGAGAGAGATATCTTTTTTTCTCGAATTCTCATTAAATCCTCAGTTTTATTATTTAACGGATGCGCTTCAAAATTACTTGCACGATTTCCTGCTAATTTGGTAGGCATATAATGATTTATGATGTTACAAAAACTACAATCTAAAGGGCCTGAAACATTACTTCCAACCATACCAACGTAGTTATTTTTATTCTCAAAACACTTATATAATTCTTTAATATTACTTGCAAATGGCTTATAGACAAAAGCATTATAGCCATATTCGTGAATTTTTTCATAACCACATTTCACGAATGTCTCATCAGCGATATTTAAGAAACCCAAATCTGGAATTTTTGAAGGAAATTTCACAGGCTGTTCTATTCCAAACAAATTATTCTTATCTATCCTATCAATAAAATAATTCCACTGCTCAAAATTAATACTTGCATTGAAATCAATAATAAATTTTACATTTTTGTTTTCATTAACAATTGCAATTGTATCATCCAAATACTGATTCGATGATTTCAATTTTATCAAATCGTAATTACGTATCTCATCATCAATAATTGCACCTATTCCTATCGTTTTAATAGATTTCATTAATCCAGAATTAATAATTTTAGCCATTTCAACTTTTTTAAAAAAATCTTCCAACCCAAAGAAATAGCTTAAAGAATTTGCAAAGTGTTTACTTTTATTTATTGATCGTTCATTTACAGATTTTATAAAATCGTCCGGCATTTCTCCGTGACTAGGTGACAATGGCAACTCCATAGCAAAGGGCGAAATAACTTTATCC
>NZ_JBHIOZ010000098.1:2057-4679 GCF_042195805.1 Bartonella sp. AP57NXGY
TTAACTAAAATGAACTCGGGAGTAGCGATACGTATTAGAGCTAACACTTCTGCCAAATCGAATCTCTCCGATAAAGTAATCGTCACACTATATGGTACGCTATCTTTTTTCATACATTCTATGTTACGCACCCACGTTTGTTTATATTTTTTACTGTCTAGATTTCTTATCTCTGAAATAACATCTGTGCCTATTTGTATCCCTAAAAAGAACGGATTACTCTTTAATAGCTTCAAATATGGTTGAATATAGATGTGCCCCCCTGTTGCAATCCGAAAATATTTTTTGCAAATGAGACACATACAAGTATATTTATGAAGTAAATCATAATCGAGCTCAAAAGGCTCTCCACCAGAAAGAATAATAAAATCAGATTTTATGTCATTTATTGTATATAAAGATTCAGGCAACGCGTCATCTCTCACCATATATTCCATCGAATACGGACAATGATTGCAGCCCGCACTGCAATTTTCATTACAAATTACAATATTATCGCCCATGAAATTTCTTATTCAAGTTCATATAATCCAATACTAATTGTTTCATGAAAATATTTTGGTATAGAGAAAGATCAGAAATTTTTTTAGCCACAAACGCTTTTATCATTGGTAAAGCTTCATCCTTTGATATAGACAGCAAATGAGAAATATAGTCTATCCGTTCTTCTAAATTGAGAGATAATCTTGGACTGGTGAAAAATGTTAAGATATCCAATTCCGGACTGGCTTCTTGACATAAATCCCAATCCACTACCATAAAAGAACTATCAGAAGTAACAATGATATTATCAGGATGTAAATCTCCATGTGATAAGATTATATTCTTGCTTAATCGATCTTGAAAGATCTTATTGATTTGATCAATAATCGCCTTTTGATGTAGCAAATCCATTTGGCTCAATACAGTACCCCGGATAAACTCCCATTCGACTATTTCATCGCAAAGTGTTATCAAATTTGGTGCAGGATAGAGACTTTGTCGAAAAGAGCCATCCTTGATGTTTTCATTAATGCACGATGCTTCCGGATAAATTTGCCCATAGCAAAACTCTTGATGCTTGCGTTTCAAGAAATGTTGTTTTGACGATTGTGCATTTTCAGGCTGTAACCAAATGATTTCTTGTTTTCTGACAAAAATAATTAAAGCAGACACCCCAAAAATCACTGCCATAATCACTGCCAACCACAAATTAGCTTGCCAGAATGTTGAAAAAACATGACCGTATAAAAAACTGAATGCAAAGGATACAACAGCTGTAATAATGGCTGTAAATGATAAAACAGTCGCGATAGCTTTGGGATCAATCAGTGAATTTATAAGAAGAGACGACAGATAAGATCGATAAGCAGATTTAAAAACACATAGCAGTAAAAATCCTAATATAAGAGCCGCAATGATTTGAAATGACATGAGAAAAAAGCAATGGTTACCATACAACCAATCATTAAGACGGGAAAAATAGGATTTTGAAACTTTGAAAAATACTTCTGAAACAATATATTGGAACTTGCTGAAAAAAAATTCCCAATGATAAAAATAATCGAAACCAAAATAGCAGGTTGAAATGGCAAAAAATCAGAAAATGCGATAGAAACAGTTCGATTATTAACCAAAATAGCAAAAGCTGAAACTGCACTTAAAAAAACAAGAGTGAAGCGATAAGGGTTTTTGACTTCTTTACGGCTGGCGCACATAACTGTGAAAATACTCGGATGAGCGTTGATATGAAAACTATCTAATCCCTTCGTCAGTTTTGAAAACATAAAAATAGCAAAAATTAATGAAAGGATTTGAAAAATTACAGGCAATGCAGGATGCACATAATAAAGTATTCCCCCTAAAAAAATAAGTACCGTTGTCACACTATAGGTAACAGCAGCCACTTCGGACTTAACGGAAAACAGTGTGCGATGCTTTGGTACTACAGAAAAGAGTAAACTATCTTCCGCACCTGAGAAACAAGCGGCCGCTAATGTGATACACAACAAATAAGTGGCGTAAGCAAAATATGCATAATTCATAAAAAGAGCTAAAAAACCGCAAAGAAAGAAAAACAGCCCAGTATAAATAACGCGCTTACTTCCATAAACATCTGATAATAAACCCAAGGGGACTTCTAAGATCAAAGGAAGCAATAAAAAATAACTACCGATTAAAACAATATCCGCTTGCGACAAATGCAATTTTTCCGACAAAAAAAGTGGTAAAACAGCAACCACTAGAGCAGTAGACTTGCTAACGCTATAAATCTTAAATTGCTTAACCTTATCCACAAAATACCTTCCCACGACATCCGCTACATGCGCCAGATTCTTTCAAAGATTTTAAAACGCTTTGAGCAGACCAATCTATTGCCTCATAATTTTGTAGATTCCCAAAAGCTTCTGAATAAAAGCAATTTTTTAAATCTCCATTATAGTCCAATACCAAGGATGAAAATGGAAATAAACACATTAACGGCGACGAAACGTACGCAGAATTTTCTCCTAAGTAATAATTAATACAATTTACAAAATTTTGTGACGTCCATGAGATTTTCCTTTCTTGGAACTTTTTATCTATATAAATCTGGAGGGAGGATTCTTTCCTTGATAATTCATCTCTCAAATGAAAAAGTGA
>NZ_JBHIOZ010000099.1:0-4540 GCF_042195805.1 Bartonella sp. AP57NXGY
TGTTGCTCTTGCATTAATCTCTGCAAGCGCTCGGGATAAAAAAAATCTTCTGGACGCAAATCTATCCCATGATCACGTGCGTAGGTTAATAACTGCGCTTGATAAATTGAAGGAAACAATCCATTAGAACCACCCTTCTCTTTAGAATAAGTGATACGATAAACAGCACCTTTACATTTCTTCAAAATACGCGAAACGTTAATAGCCCCCCCTAGATATTTTATTATAGTATACGCAGGTTCTTTTTTCATAAAGATAAAATTTCATATTTTATGAATTTTATCAAGATAAAATTTCATATTTTTTTTATTGATTTTTCATTTCATATGAAAGACTTTGTATTTTATGGAATCAGATCAGTTAAAGGTATGGCTTAATGCGCAATTAGCTAAAAATGGTCATGGTAGTAAGAAAATGCTAGCCAAGCATTTAGGAGTGTTACCATCTACCTTAACTAGTATGTTGCATGATTCAGGTACAAAAAGATCAATAAAAGCAAGTGAATTAATAGAAATTATTGATTTTTTTGGCGAAATCCCCCCTTTTCTAATCAAAGAATCTGAACAGTTTATTCAACTGTATTATCAAGCAAATCCCGAAGTTCAGAAAGCTGTTTTAACGATTCTTCAGAATTCTTGTTCTTCAGACAAAAAATAATAGCAGCCATCACTTTTTTATCTCCACAATTCCAAAGTTTTTCTAACATTAGTTTATCCATAATTAACCTACACTTTATTAAAATTTCATATTTTCTGAATTTTTATATTGACAATTTTCATAAATAATGAAATATAAGTTCCATATCTTAGAAAATAACTTTTGCCAATAGGCTGTATGGAGGCATTTGTGAATAAACCAGTGTTTATAAATTCTGATGAAATTCTCTTAGTGATGTGCGAAAATGAAGAACAAAATCTCGCTAAATCTGGTCCTTTATTAGAAGAAAAGGACATTATCAATTTTATCGACCAAACCGATAATGCTGTCCAAATTTTGCGCGTAGAACCAACGACTAATCGTTGCGAAGATATCTCTGAAGATATTGCTGAGTTTTATCTCAAACTACGTGAACAAAAGTGTTTTGATGGCAAAATACCTCACGATTTTATTCTACACAGCACAGCATACGGTTTTTTTTTAGAAGAAATCGAACAGCAGCGATATGAAGATGAAACATACGGTACTTATGAACAGCAGCACCGTTTAACTCTTTCGGATGTCATTCCAAACTACCCACATTATACATACTACAGAGGGCGTTTTTAAAAGCGCCCCCCTCTTTCCTCTTATTAAATTATCGGATGGAGTAAAATTATGAATAATCCTATCGCTATTACAAATAACACCATTAACGAAGAAAGCGTTCAGACAGTAAATGCACGTGAATTACATGTCTTTTTGGAGAGTAAACAAGATTTTTCTACTTGGATAAAAAAACGTATTATGACCTATGCTTTCCTTGATGGAAGGGACTTTATTCGCTTCCACAAAAAAATGGAAGCGAACAATGCCATAGCAGTAGAATACTATCTTACCTTAGACATGGCGAAAGAGCTTGCCATGGTCGAGCGTAATAAAAAAGGAAAGCAAGCAAGAGAATACTTTATCGAATGCGAGCGGCGTGCAAAGCAAGTTGTTACACCACAAATCGATTACTCAAGTCCACAAGTAATGTTAGGTGTATTAACTCATCTAAAAAATGAAAATGAGCGTAAAGACATCATCATTGAAGATTTAAAACCAAAAGCAATGGCTCTGGAAAGCTTGCAACGCTCTGATGGGCTCTTCAGTCTTACTGAAGCCGCTAAAGTGCTCGAAATGCAACCAAAACAATTCATTCTCTTCCTACAGAAAAAAGGATGGGTGTATCGACGCACTTTCGGGGATCGCTTATTGCCTTATCAGGATAAAATCCAAAAAGGACTAATGGATTGCTCAACCCTCACTATTCAAACCGAAAATGGAACTGAAAAAGTCATTCCTTCAGCAAAAATCACAACAAAAGGCATGGGGGTGCTGTCTCAAGAGCTTAAAAGACAAAGCATGCATTAAGAGGCTATCATTATGGAAAAGAAATATGAACTTACTGATGAAACAATCGAAGTTGGGGGCAAAACTCTCCACCGCATTCGCGCATTACGAGACTTTGGAAACGTCGAGAAAGGTGATTTAGGTGGCTATATACAAAAAGAAGACAACCTATCGCATCATGGTAATTGCTGGATTGGGGATTATGCAAAAGTCTATGGTTATGCCAAGGTTTTTGGTGATGCTAAGGTTTACGAAAATGCACAAGTTTACGGTTATGCACATGTTTACAACAATTCTCGTATTTATGGCAAAGCAGAAGTTTGCGATGAACCATGCATTTACGGTGATGCAGAAGTTTACGGTGATGCATATATTTGCGGTGAACCGCACGTTTTTGATAATGCAGAAGTTTATGGCAATGCACAAGTTTACGAAAAGGCATACATTTATGATAGGGCGCGTGTTTACGGCAATGCAGAAGTTTCCGGTGATGCGCATGTTTACGGTCATGCAAAAATTTACGGTGAAGCATGTGTATGTTGGGACGACTGGATTGATGGCGATAAAAGAATCTCAACTAGGTAACAAACCAGATGAAAAAATACGAATTTACTGATGAAAAAATTGTGTTTGATGGAAGAACTCTTCACCGAATTAGAGCATTAAGAGGCTTTGGATATGTCAAAAAAGGTGACCTCGGCGGTTTTATAGAAAAAGAGAGCAACTTAAGCCATAAGAGAGACTGTTGGATTTTTGGCAATGCACACGTTTACGGTGATGCCAAAGTTTATGATGATGCGCGGGTTTATGGGAATGCACGCGTTTATGACAATGCACAAGTTTATGATTATGCCGAAGTTGGTGGTGCTGATGTTGGAGATAATGCCAAGGTTTTTGACTATGCGCGGATTTATGGGAATTCTGTTATAGGGGAAAGTGTACACGTTTACGGAAATGCTAAAATTTACAATCAAGCATATATTCGCTGTCGTGTAGACATTGCTGGAAATTGTAAAATTAGTGGCTCCACCCTAATCGTAGAACGTGAGAAATAGTAACCATGAAAAA
This sequence comes from Bartonella sp. AP57NXGY, assembly GCF_042195805.1. Classification (NCBI taxonomy): domain Bacteria; kingdom Pseudomonadati; phylum Pseudomonadota; class Alphaproteobacteria; order Hyphomicrobiales; family Bartonellaceae; genus Bartonella; species Bartonella sp. AP57NXGY. Next base: position 3,100 of record NZ_JBHIOZ010000099.1, read on the forward strand.
GAAATACGAACTTACTGATGAAACAATTGAGTTTGATGGATACATTACGCTTTACCGCATACGTGCATTAAAAGATTTTGGTGATGTTAAAGCAGGCGACCTTGGCGGCTTTGTAGAGTATGAAGACAATTTAAGTCAAAAAGACGATTGCTGGATTTATAATGATGCCAAGGCGTATTGTTGTGCCAAGATTTACGATAGTGCTAAGGTTTATGATAAAGCACAAATTGGTGATTGTGCCGAGATTTTTGGCAATGCAAAAATTTATAATAACGTCAAAATATATGATGGACATATTTTTGGACACACACAAATTTATGGAAATGTGATTATTTATGCCGATTCAAGAATTTATGGCAATGTAAAAATTTATGATAATTCAGAAGATTGTAAACAAACTATGACCGCCCAGAACGGCGACTCTTCAACAAAAGACGACATTCCTTTCTAGCAACACAAACCAACTTTTAACACCAGCGTGATTCACGCCACGGGTGAATTGCGCGCAATGTAGGAAATCAAGATGACAAATTCCACTTTTTTAAAAGAAATGGCAGGAAAATATGGATTTTCTGCTGAAGAATTTCGAGAAACAATCATAAAAACTTGTATTGGATATAAAAATGCTAGTGTCATCACTGATGCAGAATTTGCCGTTTTTCTTTTTGTTGCCAATACTTATGGACTTAACCCTTTAACAAAAGAAATCTATGCTCTCCCTAAAAAAGGCGGCGGCATCATACCCGTTGTTTCTATCGACGGTTGGATAAAGATCATCAAATCAAATCCTGACTTTGATGGCATGACCTTTCAAGATCAACTCAATGATGATGGGAATATCATTGCTATCAAATGTGCTATTCGTCTCAAAGGGATTAAAGACCCTATCGAAGTCACCGAATATCGCAAAGAATGCGAACAAGAAAAAAGTGAAGCATGGCAAAAATATCCAGCACGTATGTTGCGCCATAAAGCCACTATACAATGTGCTCGCTATGCTTTCGGGCTTTCCGGTATTTATGAAGAAGATGAAGCAAAACGTATCAATGAAACAAACCATAGCATTCCAAAACAATTGGTTTCTCAAGATATGCTTATAAAAATCGAAGAATTAATCGAACAAACAGAATCGGATAAAAATAAGCTTCTCTCTTATGCAAAAGTAGAAAAGCTAACAGATATGTCTTGTGAAACAGCAGACGACGTTTTGAAAATATTAGAAAGCAAGCCAAGAATTCAAAGAGAAAGCGCTCTACAATCTCTCCCACCACAAGAGAAAACATACGTTCCTATACAAGATGCCGAATATATTCACGTCCAAGATATAGAATATGTATCACAAGAACAAAGAACGGCGGTGTGATATGGAACAAAGAACAGCAGAATGGTTTCAAGCGCGCTTGGGTAAAGTCACCGCATCTAATGTTTACAACATTATCAG
>NZ_JBHIOZ010000100.1:0-4531 GCF_042195805.1 Bartonella sp. AP57NXGY
ATTTAAGCCGGCAAGATCTGAACGCCATCAGTTCCAATTTAGCAAGAGAGATCTTAAAGCACAATAATCTAGGTGAACGCTTGTGTGGGTGGAAACATGGTTAGAAAAAAATCCAAAAAACACACAGAGCTTACAGAATCAGAAAAAGAAATGCTTCAAGAAATGATCATCACCTATCAAAGCGTGAAAATGATGTCTCGCTTGATGAAGTGGATAGCATTTTTTCTTTTTTTGCTTATCCTCGATTTTGCACGCCTCATGGACGCGCTAGATAATGTCATTGCACATTTAAAGCAGTGGTTTTCAAAGAACTGAACAACTTTTCTTTTTTTGCTTATCCTCGATTTTGCACGCCTCATGGACGCGCTAGATAATGTCATTGCACATTTAAAGCAGTGGTTTTCAAAGAACTGAACAACTGTCATAAAAGAAAAAATTTCGTAAAATTCTTTATTACTATGAATTGGAGATCCAATTATAAACGCAGTTCAGAATGGGAACCAAGTCGTAAAAGCTCTAGTGTTTTGGCATCTGGCTTTCGATAGATCAAAACTAAATCCGGCTTTATGTGACAATCACGACAATTGCGCCACTGACCTGTTAGTGCATGATCTCTCCAATGCGCCTTTAGCGGTTCATTCTCCGCTAACGCTTTGACCACAAGCAGCAAATCCTCCTCTAGTGCATTAGCATATTTACCTTTGCTTTCACGTTTAAGGTCACGGCGGAATGAACGCGTATAGACAATTTCCCGCATAGCAAGCTTAGGTTTACTTTTCAGATTTACGTGCTTCGGTTCTATCTGAGCGTATCATGGTCCTTAAGCCGTCTAATGATGTACGTTCGACGCGTCCCATTTCGGCATCCTCGATAGCTTGTAATGTTTCCGGATTTGGTTGGAATAGATCAAGTGGTAATGCTCTATCTCTAGCAATGCGGGTCATAAACATGCGCACTGCATCCGATATAGTTAAACCCGTAGACTTAATAACTGCACTTGCAATTTCTTGAACTTCATCAGGTATGCGGGCTTGAATTTTTCCCATTACTAAACCTCCTACTTAATTGTACTACAATGTACTACATTTCAAACCTATGTCAAGAGATTTATCCGTCATGCTATACAACCTTGTGTATTAAGGAGGGTAGGAAGTCAATTTTTAAAAGGAGCTAACCAAAACCTGAGAATTTCTGCTAGAATCACGAGAGAGCTTCTTTTTTAATAGGATTTTTTAGATGCCAACACCATTTGGTAAAACCTTACGCAAACTTCGCATTGATCATTCAGAACGCCTTTTAGATATGGCTAAAAAATTAGATATATCTGTAGCATTTTTATCATCTGTAGAAATTGGCAAAAGATCTGTTCCTGTAGGATTAGAGGAAAAGATAATTGAACTCTATACTTTAGATCAAGAGGTAGCAGAAATTTTGAGAAGAGAATCGGATGCTTGTCGTAAAAGCTTCACTATAAAGCCTTCTAATCCGTTGAGTCGTGAAATTGTTGGCATGTTTGTTAGAAATTTACATAATCTTTCACAACAGGATTTAGCAGAATTTAAAAAATTATTAGAGAAAGTTAGCAAACAAGCATGCGCTTCGTAGAAGCATGTTCGAGAATCCTATTCCCGAACCTTTATTTACGAATCCCGCACCTTGAAAAAACACACATGAAATCAATAAGTTATAGCACCATAAAAGTGCTGTGGCGGAGGGGGTGGGATTCGAACCCACGGTACAGTCTCCTGCACGCCGGTTTTCAAGACCGGTGCCTTAAACCGCTCGGCCACCCCTCCAAACTAGATATGCTTTTTGACAAATTTCTTGTAAAAGGTCAATCATTTTAATACGCATTTTAAAGCGTTCTTTGTAAAACTATTTAAGTTTCAATTAAAATAATTCTTCATAAGTTAATTCTTTGAGTGTGTTATCTAAGAGTTTCATTTTTAAACATGATAGTTTTTTCTGAAAAATGAAAGGTAATTATGATATTTATCATTTTTTTCCTGTTTAAAAATTTTTTACAAAGCAATATTTTTTAAGTTCTAATGGTCGTTTTCGTAATAATAAGAAATGTTCAGTTGAAAATGTTTGATAAATTATATTAAATTTCGGTCGTGTATTTTTAAATTATTTTACCTTTCCAGATATTTATTCTATTTAGATCGGTCATATCTGCGAAAAGAAAATGTTATTGCTTTGACAGTTTATGAGAGATAAATTTGTAAGAATGACATATATATTCAAGCAAAATTTTTATTGAGTTTAAATAAGTACAATTCAATAAGAAAGCTCTTTAAAAGATTTTTATTTTTTAAATAAAAATATTCAGATATTTAATGCGTCTAAAGGGTATCTTGGAGGAAAGGGCTGATTTACACTATTTGAATAAAACGTTGTATAAGATTTGCATCGACAGTTTAAAACCTTTTCCAGATATGACTGAAAATTAGGTATATTTATAATGCTTTTTTCTTTAGGATAAGCAAAAAGGTAATTTGAATGGAAGAAAAGATTATTGAACGCTTAGATCAATAAATAGTTTGTTAAGGTCTTGCATAGTTTTTCAAGAATAGAACTTAAAAACGCTAAATTATGCAGAGGCAAAGAGCATAAACTTTAACAGACAAGGTTTTAAAAGCCGTTTCATTCACAAGTATGTGTAAAATAAAATATTTATGTCTAATATGAGAGAATAGGTTATTCCTGATTCTATTGAGTTTTATTTGCCTCTATTCCTCATCTTTTTGAAGCTTTTTTATGGCTTCAAGAGCAAGTTTTTACGGTCTGCGCTCTTTGTGTAAAGAGATGCCATAGTGTCGTCTGTCCAGCCAAAAATTGCTTTGAGTTGCGAGACTGTTGCACCGAAATTAGCAGCGCGTGTTGCTGCTAATTTTCTTAAACCATGCGCGCGCTGATTTTTTAATGCCTACTGTATTACAAGCCTATCTAAATGTATCGCCAAAGCTTTCTTTGGAGAGTTTTTGATTAACTTGACCACAAATGAATGTTTCTTCTCCAATAGGACCAATTTAAAGGGTTTTGGCTAGTTCAGACAAAATTGGCAGAAAAAACATCTGTTTGGAATTTACTTTTTTCTGTTTTGACTGGAAATCCGTCTTCGTTTTTGAGAGGAGGTCTTTTGATTCCTAAAGCTGGATTATTTTCCAAAAGACCCTGTTCAATGGCCCATTTAAAAAGTCCGTTTAGACCTTTCAGAAAGTCTCTAGCCATTCCAAGTGTTTATTTACGATGTTCAACACCGGCTATAATATGTTTCTTTTCGATTGCTTGGTATGAAATGTGACCTATAGAATCACACACCTTCATCAGGATGAGTTCTTTTTGTGACTTTAGAGAAGCTATGCCAATTGATACTGTTAAAATACTGTTTAAGTAGCCATGCAAATAACCTTTCAACAAGTTTACCGGTTTTGGATTTTGGAAGTATAAGCCCTTGTAATTCAGCAAGCGCACTTTGGTAGTTGTCAACAAACTCTTGCGTTCCATAGGTTCCACGTACTCTAATGCGTTGACCACGACCAATACGCACATACCATATAATTTTACCATGGCGTGTGATTTCTTTGACAAGATGAGGGGGGCGTGGTTTTGGCATAGCAACTTCACATCTTAGAGAGTGAAGATTCATAATCTTCATTCGTTGACAAATCTAATAACTTTTTTGGAAGACTAGCTTGGTTTGGTATTGGGATGTCTGCTTTAAGATAAATAAGCAGTTCACCTGTAGGCTTTATTTCTATTAATTCACACCCTTGTTTTTTAGCTTCTCGTACAGCACGAGCAATAGCTGGTTGCGTAATAGTAGGTGGACGGTGTCCCATGTTTGTTCGCCTTGATTTTAGATGTAATTCACATGTGGCGTGAATCACGCTGGTGTTAAAAGGTTAGTTTTTTGGTGTTAGAAAGGAATGTCGTCTTTTGTTGAAGGGACGCCGTTCTGGGCGGTCATAATTTTGTTACAAGCTTCTGAATTATCATAAATTTTTGCGTTTCCAAAAATCTGTGCATTATAAGCAACTTGTGCGTTATCAAAAATCTTAGCGCTATCGTAAATATTGGTAAAGGAATACGCCTTGGCATCATTATAAATCCAACAATCGTTTTCATGACTTAAACTGTCTTCATCCTCTATAAAGCTGTCAAGATTACCTGCCTTTTCATCTCTAAAGTCTCTCAATTCATGGATACGGTAAAGCGTAATGTATCCATCAAACTCTATTGTTTCATCAGTCAATTCGTATTTTTTCCCCATGATTTATTTCCTTGATTTGGCACAATCCACCCGTAGCGTGAATCATGCATTACTTAAAAGTTGTTAGGAATGAGTAGGGGTGTGCTAGGTGACATATGGACACTCCCATTTTTTAAAAATATGCAAATTTATTTTTTAGATGTGCTTAATTTCATAATTCCAATCAGGCAATTGAGTGAGAGCTAATGCGAGTTGTCCTCTATGACACATGCATACATTGGCTTCAAAACAGGTGATTGCAACGCGCTTTTTGTT
>NZ_JBHIOZ010000101.1:0-4494 GCF_042195805.1 Bartonella sp. AP57NXGY
TAAGAAGAAGGGTAAGTGAGGAGAGAAAGATGAGTTTAGTAGCAATTGTTATTTCCTTAATTGCGAATGTGATTTCGTTTTATGCTGTTCATGACTCTTCTAAAAGAGTGCGAAGGCTTAGAAAAGAGCTAGCAGAAAAAAATGAGTTAATAATGTCACAAAAAGCATTGATGGAAGGACAGCTAGCAGAAAATGAAGAGAAAATACAACATTTACAAGAATTACAAGCAAACGTGCAAGAATGTTTAGAGAAAAGCACTAAAGGGCAAGAATGTGTGATGTCATATGAAAATATTTATGAAAATATTCAAGTCTCTAAAGCTGTTCGTACGCTTGTAAGAGAGTTTATAGAACTAAATCCCATTACAGATGAACAAGAAGATAGATCGCAGGAATTATTGCAACAATTAATGAGGGATGAGCAGACAAAGATTCAAGCAATTAAAGTTGTTAGAGCTTTTGAAGAATGGTTTATACCACGAAATACCATTACATTTGCACAACTAGACTATTGGCCGAGGTCTCAAGAGTTATTGGGGCATTTATTGGGGTTAAAGCCACTGACATGGGAAGATCTTGCTAAAAAAAGTCCTGAGGAACAACAGAGCTATCTCGTACCTGGGAAAACTATAGTGGATTGAAAGCATTTTTTAAACGAATACAGTGAGCGAAAAAATTCACTTTTTCTGGTGGATTTTCAGGATCTATAGCAGTGTGTTCCATAGTAAATATTAGATAAATTAATGGATTTTTCTTGAGAGGCGAAATGGTAAGAATTAGTTCTAATGAGCCAAAAGCTATGAGGCTAAATGGGTCAATATCTCCATGTATTAGAGGCTCTGTTTGGGGTTGTTTAAAACAGAGGTATTTGGAGCTTTGGGGCTGGATTTGGTATATATCTCCGAGGGGAAAAACGGTTGAATCAGTAAATCCACGATAGACTGCGTGAATAAATTTATAATTTCTATCATTCTCTATACTGATGGAATTAATTTTAATTATGTGTTTTGTAGGATTTGCAATGGTTAATAATATATCAATTAATAATTGTGATTTATTATCAGGATCATTATGCATCACTATACGCTGTACAAAAACATTAAGTTTTCTCTGCTCTAGAATTTCTGTCTGTTTTTCTAGAACGTTAGCAAGCTTTTCCATTGATATTGCTTGTTGTTTAGTTGAATTAGCTATGTCCATGGCATTAGCTAATTCTGTTTCAAATTTTTCTCGGTCTTCTCTTCTGAACTTTGCAGCTTCTATTCGATCTTCATTTCTTAAATTCAATGTCTGTTTAATAGAACGAAAAGAAAAAATTGCGGATAATAAAGCACCAACCGAAGAAAGTGCAGAAAATAAAACAGAAAACGCAGAAAATAATACAGGATGCTGTTCTATCCAATTTAAAACCGCTTGCATATTTCTTACACCCTTCTTTCCTTCATTTTCAGAAAAAAACAATCCTATAAAACACATTTTGTATGGAGCGGCGTGGTGATTAACACGATTCTTTGTTTTGATCTAGGTACCAAAACGGGGTGGGCGATACGTGGTGCAAGTGGTGACATGTTCAGTGGTACCGTGAATTTTCAATCGCGCCGTTTTGAAGGCGGTGGAATGCGTTATTTGCGTTTTAAACAATGGCTATCAGAAATAAAGCAGACAGCAGGTCAAATTGACGCGGTGTATTTTGAAGAGGTGAGGCGTCATAAAGGTACAGATGCAGCGCATGTTTACGGTGGTTTGTTAGCAACGTTAACGGCGTGGTGTGAACAGCATCAGATACCGTATGAGGGGATACCAGTAAGTACAATTAAGAAAGCGACGACAGGCAAGGGGAATGCGTCGAAAGAAGAGATGATTAAGGCGGTGCGTGCAAAAGGGCACAATCCGAAAGATGATAACGAAGCAGATGCTTTAGCAATTTTATATTTAGTTAAAGAAAGGGAATTGGGGTATGTCCAGTAAATTACCATGGACGAGGCTTTTTGCAGACAGATGGCTTGTTACTCTTGGTTGTTTGTCGCCGACCGAGAAATGTATCTATGTCATGTTGCGACTTCTAATGCTCCATACTGGTGAACCTATTTTAAAGGACTTAACGGTATTAGCTTTTTGGGTTGGTTATCCAGTAGAAGAGTTTGAAGCAGCTTTGAATTCCTTGATTGAAGGTGGATTCATCATACGTTTAGACAATGGTGGGTTGTGGAATTCAGAAGTTGAAAAAGAACTCAATAACGTCACTGAAGAGCTAGATAATTTCACTTGCAATAATATGGAGGTAAGGCATGTCTAATGGTATGCCGTGGATAAGATTTCATTTGTATGATTGGATTAGTGGTACAGATGGGATGACATTGGAACAACGGGGCGTTTATATAACACTTCTTGTTCGCATGTACGATAAAAAAGCACCCATTAAAGAAGATTTTGAAACGCTTGCACGTGCTTGCAATTGCTCGCAGAAAAAATTTGCAACTATTGTCGAATACTTAATGAGGAATGATAAACTTGTTGAGATAGATGGTGGGTTGTGGAATACGCGCGTTGAAGAAGAGCTAAAAGATTTTGCTGATAAAAAAGATCATATATCACAAATTCGTAGTGAAGCTGGTAAAAAAGGTGCACAAGCAAAAAACAATACAAAACAACATGTTAATAATTTTGCTGAAGCAAACGACAAGCAAAATGATTTTTTTGCTGAAGCAAAAGATAAGCAAAATGATTTTTTTGCTGAAGCAAAAGATAAGCAAAATCTAGCTATAAAGAACCAGAATAAGAATAATATATATAAAAAAAATAAAACTATCGTTTTATCAAAAAAAGAAACTGAATTTGAAGATTTAGAAACAACGGATTTGATTGAAGAGCCAATCGAGGTTGATGCGATTGAAAGCGAACCAAATCAAATCGCAACATCATCAGACAATCAACCTCCCATTCACGAGCAAGAAAACGTTCCTAAAAAAGCCAAGCGGGTTAAAGCCGATAGAGGTTGTCGATTGCCTGCGGATTTTGAACCCGATTACGATTTTGCAATCAACGAAGGCTTGCCTTCAGAGCGTGTGAAAGTCGAAATCGCAAAATTTAGAGATTATTGGAATGCCAAGGCAGGTAAGGACGCATGCAAAACGGATTGGCAAGCAACATGGCGCAACTGGGTACGCAAGGCAATTGAAGATTTACAGAAAGGAAAAAACTATGGAAAGTCAAGCACTGAAACAACAGTACAGCAGCGTGGATGGAGTTATCGCGTTGCACAGCACATGTCCAATATCAAAAATTCAGATAGTGTGTACAAATTTCTATTCGAGGATGACAACCGAACCACCGTTCCATTGGAAGACAGGGCAAAAACCATTGATTGCAGAAGCGGAGAGAATTACTTCATTAGTTCATGATGCGTTGCAAAAGCTTGAAAAGAAAGCGACTGAAGAAGAAATTCAAACAACGTATCTTGTCCTTTCAAATGGACTTAAGAGCCCCATGGGATCAGATGAGAAAGCGACAGCGCTTGCGTATCTTTACGCTCTTGAAGGCATAAGCAGCTGGGTATTGCAAACGGCAACAAAGAACGCTTTGAAAGGCAAAGCCGAGGGCTTAAATTCGACCTTTATGCCCTCAACAGCAGATTTTTATCGTTATTGTAAGACGCTTGAAGGCAATATTCGCTTTCATGCAAAGCACATTCTTAGGAGCCTTGAAAAGCCTGAAAAGGAAACAAATAAAAAGGCACCGATGCCATCAGAACGCATAGAAAAGCTTCAAAAAGAACTTGAAGAAGTTTTAAAGGGCATTGAATGATAAACAGCAAAGTAGTGAAGTTTGCTGATGATTTTGAGAATAGATATGCGTTTAAATTGACAGAAAGGCACCGTACAGAGCGATTTAAAGATTTTGTGATAAAAACCACATTGAAATTAAAAACGCTTCTGTACGGTCCATTTTGAGGCAAATAAACCCATTGGTAAAGTTATGGATTTAGATAGGGGATATTAAACCAGATGTTTTTAAAAAAACGTAAACAGAAGGGGGGAAAAAAGTTCGTTGCAACGGCGGTGGGGCATGCCCCATGGGGATTAGGGGTAGCAGAGTATTTTTACAATCTTTACGAATATGATGATGGTACAAGAGAATATGAAGAATTTGACGGTGGTCAGTATCATGAGATGCCTGAGAATGTTGATTACAGTACCAAGGCTCAAGTGAAAGCGTGGATTTATGGGGGCGGTATTCCGAAAAGCGTTCTCAATTACGAACCTCTCATAGATGAGATCAATAAAGAGATCAAAAAATTATCAAAAACCGCAGGAAATAAATATGTTTACAGATAAGCAGCTAAGAGCCTTGTTTGGTATTATAATTTTTATATTTTTATGCTTTTTAGAAATTAAAAAAAATCCCTATTTTATCCAAGGTATTTTGATATTTGCATCTTTTGGTTTGATAATAATAACAAATATTTTTGTAATTTTATGCAATTCTCATATTCCT
>NZ_JBHIOZ010000102.1:0-3136 GCF_042195805.1 Bartonella sp. AP57NXGY
AAAAAACGGGCGCAAATGTATGCTGATTTACAACGTGATTTTATGCAGAAAGGGCCTTATGCTTTTATCTATCAGACGTATCACACGATAGCGATGACACCTGATGTTAAAAAATGGGTTTGGAATAGTGCACCACGTATTTTTTATAGTGCAATTGAAAAATAAGAAGGTATCAAGTTTATAAAATATAAAAAACAGGGTCATGATATATTTGATGTATTGCAAAGCTCTTTAATACTTTGCAATACATTGAATTCTATCGGGAATGGATTACTATGTTGTGTAGAGAATTTTATTTCAGGAATTCTTATAGAAGATGTGTTTGTTTGGATGTTAGGATTGAATATTTTAACTTCTATTGATACAATTTTCGGATGAAATAATGACTCTAGACATCCCCGTACAACGGCTTCAAGTTTTTTTACAACCCTGATAATCGATTTGAAATTAAAAATATAAGCTGTTCTAGCCGGTGTTATGGGTATTTTGATGAAGCTATAAATCAAAAGTTTAAAGATGTGTTGTTTCAAAAAGATTCACAGAAACGGGCGTAAAGAATTGAAAAATGGTAAGTTTGTTTAGTGAAAAAACAGGTGTAACAAATGTGGCAGAATTCACTGTTTCCGAAATAGCAGGGGCTCTAAAGCGTGTTGTTGAAGAAAAGTTTGGTTATGTACGGGTGCGTGGGGAGATATCAGGGTACCGTGGTACTCATGCTTCGGGACATGCTTATTTTGCTTTAAAAGATGATAAGGCACGGTTGGAAGCTGTTATTTGGCGTGGAGTTATGGAAAAGCTCAAATTCCCTCCTGAAGAAGGGATGGAAGTAGTTGCTGTTGGTAAACTTACGACGTATCCAGGGTCATCGAAATATCAAATTGTCATTGAGGCTCTTGAACCAACGGGGGTTGGTGCTTTGATGACACTTCTTGAAAATCGTAAGAAAAAGTTTTTAGAAGAAGGCTTGTTTGATGAAGAAAAGAAAAAACCTTTGCCTTATATGCCTCGAATTTTAGGCGTTGTAACATCACCAACAGGTGCTGTTATTCGTGATATTATTCATCGTATATCCGATCGTTTTCCGTTGCATATTTTGGTTTGGCCTGTACGTGTTCAGGGGGAAACAAGTGGGAGGGAAGTGGCTGTTGCTGTTGAAGGTTTTAATGCTCTTGGTCTAGGTGGACTTATTCCAAAACCTGATCTTATTATTGTTGCACGGGGAGGAGGAAGTTTAGAAGATTTGTGGGGGTTTAATGACGAAGCTGTTGTTCGTGCTGTTTATGAATCTTCTCTTCCTGTTATTTCTGCTGTTGGGCATGAAACGGACTGGACCTTGATTGATTATGTGGCTGATTGGCGCGCTCCAACTCCTACCGCCGCAGCAGAACGGGCTGTTCCTGTTAAGCTTGATCTCGAGGTGCTGGTGGCATCGCTTGATGCACGTTTGCGCAAGGGACTCGCGCGTTATTTGGATTTTTATCGACAAAAATTGCGTGCTACTCTACGAGCTCTTCCGACTGCCGATCAACTTTTTGCTTTACCACGGCGTGGTTTGGATGAAACTTCAAGTCGATTGCAGCGTGCTCTTTGTGTAAGCTACGATAAAAAACGTTTTTCTTTTCATGCACTTGGTGTGCGTTTTTCACCGCGTTTGTTAAATAGTGAAAAAGCACAACGCAATACAAAGGAATATACGGCACGTCTTCAGCGTGCTTTTGTGCGTAGTGTGGAAAAACAACGGGCTGGGTTAGAGGTAGTATCTAGGCTTTTAAGAAGCACTTCATATCAGAATATTTTGGAGCGCGGTTTTGTTTTGGCTTTGGGGAAAGAGAATAAGCCCATTAAACGCTTGGCTCAGTTTCCTGAAATGGGGCACATAAATTTACGTTTTTTTGATGGAGATATCAGTGTTGCAACACAAGAGCCTATTTCCGCTAAACGGTCAAAACACAAGCAGATAAAGTCGCCAAGCGATGATCAAGGAACTCTCTTTTAATACGGTTAATGCCATGCTTGCGGAAGGTCTTCTTAAGGGAGTAGATGGAAAAGTTCGTTGCGCATGGGCTGGAACGGATCCACTTTATTGTGCTTATCATGATACCGAATGGGGAAAGCCTGTTTTTGAGGATATTCGTTTGTTTGAGAAAATTTGTCTTGAAGGTTTCCAAGCGGGGCTTTCTTGGTTTACAATTTTAAAAAAACGCTCTTTTTTTCGCGTTGCATTTGATCACTTTGACTTTGAAAAGATTGTTCATTACGATGAGCTAAAGGTGAAAATGTTAATGCAAAATAAAGACATTGTTCGCCATCAAGGAAAAATTCAATCAGTGCTTAATAATGCACTTAGAGCACAAGAAATTATAACAGAGTGGGGAAGTTTGTCCCGCTATTTTTGGTCTTTTCAGCCACCACAATCAGAGCGTTATGAAAAGATAGACTTTCAAACACTGTTGGCTAACCCTATGACACCTGCTTCTCTTCGTCTTTCTCAAGACTTGAAGAGACGTGGCTGGACATTCGTTGGTCCCACAATTTGTTATGCTTTTATGCAGTCCGTAGGGATTGTTAATGATCATCTTGAAGGATGTTTTTGTCGATAAATTGGCAAACTGTCTTTTGTAAGAGTAATGATCAATAGGATAATAATTGAATTATTTAATAAATGTATAGATTATACAATTCCACTGTATAAGATAATTGAAATATACAAACTATACAATATTAATGATTTTCTACTGTTGTTGGCACTAAAAACGATAAAGGTATAATTTTGAGGATGAAAAAACAGACGCAAAAAGGAGTGATATCTTAACTGTTATGTATCTGAAGTTAGATCATGGTGATGTCTTGTATGTTTTAAAGAAACATCTAGTTACACCAAGGCCCATTTTGCGACGCAGCTCATGAATACTATGACAGTAAATCCATCGTGCACTCCATCTTTACGCTTATGAAGGAGAAGATCGGCACCATCACACATTTACTAGCTCTCAGTGTTATGAAACAGTCTTTGGTATTTGTAATGATTCAGAAGAGTTTTTTTATTTCCGTTAATAACATGACTGTTATAATTAATGAATATTTTATTCATGTTTGTTGACGAATGCAAAGTGGTTGTTAGATGGGGTGCTGTTGT
>NZ_JBHIOZ010000102.1:3236-4447 GCF_042195805.1 Bartonella sp. AP57NXGY
TGACTGTTATAATTAATGAATATTTTATTCATGTTTGTTGACGAATGCAAAGTGGTTGTTAGATGGGGTGCTGTTGTTGCATTGTTTTTCTTTGCTTGTATGACTGTTGGTTTATTTATATGTAGGTTGATTGCCCAATGCTTACCTAGGCAATATAAAATGAAATGCAGCGATGAAAAATTGAAGTTAAATGACTCAAGCTGCTTGTGTTGGGTTTTATTATCTGATAGCTTTCCTCTATTAGTAGAGTGATCTTGCCGCGTGTGCGCTCCAATTTTTTGGAAGATGATTAAGCTCATGCAGGCTTGTATCCACTACATTGCTTCGTTGAATCTCTGTATGTTTCCGCTGGAAACGAGAGTTCTGTTGCGGTATATTGTTTTCTATTCTATTTTTATAGTGGTAAAGCAATGATGCACGCCAAAGTTTAGAAGGGTTTATATTCGTTATGTCTTTAGGGGGGAAACGTCTAATGAATTTTATTTTTATCAATGAGAGAATGCATTTTAGTGTATATTCTTTTATTGTAAGCTTTATTTCTCAAAAGATAAAGCGTGGAAGGAATGCTTCTTCTCATTTTTCCTTTATCTTTGTTAACGCGTTTGGTTTTGTTGGTAAAAACGTAAAACTTTTGACACTTAGTTTTCAAAAGATTAAGCAGATTTTTGTGGGGGGTAGCGTTTTAGAAAAGATATTTTCTTATGTCTTTCTGCTGTTTCAGTGCCGTTTTGGTCATGTAGTAAAGATGCGCCGTATCTTGAAACAGTGTTTGAGGGGGATGACTATTTTTAAAGTTTGCATATTTTATTTTAAATGTCGCCTAAAGGAATAGAATAATGAATTCATAAATTTTTGCGTAATGATTTTTTTAAAGCTCACTATTTTTGGGGCGACAAGGCTTATTGATGATTAATAGAGAACTGATATAGTGCATTATCATATGCAAAGAGGTTATGAAAAGAATGTAATACTGGTTAGCAAAACATATATTGCATATTCGTTATGGTTTATTGAGACGTAAGTCAATGAATTTATCAAGTAGATGACTCTGTGTAGGTGATTAAAAATATAGGCGATTAGAACGTATTTATTCAATGTTATAATTATAAATTTGCTATATTATTTCAGCGTCATTAATTGATAAAAATAAATAAAGGGAAAAGTTTATGAACTTGAAGAAAACAATATTGAAAAGTAGCAGCTCTCTTGTT
>NZ_JBHIOZ010000103.1:0-4397 GCF_042195805.1 Bartonella sp. AP57NXGY
TCCAAGATTTTCTTTTGAGAACTCTATTTGGCAAGACGACTTTTCCAGCCCTTCCCAAATCCCTACTAAAAACACCCCGCCCTCCAATTTACCTAATACAGCAACTTTTCTAGCACAAATAAGTCACTCTTTTAAAAAAAATAAAGGATAAAGGATAAAATTTTTCGTGATTTTTAAAACGATGAGAAGGAGGTTTTATTTGGACATTTCTGCGGGGGGGGGGAGGAGAAATGTTAACCCCCTTCTCTAGAAAAAGCTTTATATAATAATTTATTATTTAGCAAGAGCCTCTTTAATCTTTTTTTGATTCTAACGAAAATTTAATCTTAAAATTGCTTTCTGCTTTTTAGGTTTGAGCTCTCTAAAACTTTTCAAAAGAATGTGCTCTTCTTTACTTGAAATCCTTTCATCACAGCAATACAAGACATTTTCTTTTGTCGAGAGATCAGCGTAAAAAAGGCAATAGGAACATTGAGAATATCAGCAATTTCCTGTAAACGCCCAGCTCCTATACGATTAGAGCCTTTTTCATATTTTTGGATTTGTTGAAAAGTCACACCTAACTGGCTACCTAATTTCTTTTGCGACATCCCGATCATTGTTCTTTTAAAGCGAATTTTTCTGCCTATCGAAATATCGTTAAAGTGTGGATTTTTAGCTTTCACTTCAAGCTCCCCTGCCGGTTGCGAGCGCCTCTTATGCGTATTCCGGGAGTCAAAAACACTGAGTTCAGTCAGCTTTTTTGCTTTTAGTGCTAGAGAGCACCTAGACATAGCAAAAACTCCCAGAATTCCGGGATACCTACAAGAGTAGGTTCATTTTATGATCGAACTTTAGGGCTTTCAGACCCTACTGATCGCTGCGTAGACGACCAAAGTCACCCTTTAAGGTATAAAGGAATTGGAGAAGATTAACAATAAAATTTAAAACAGTCTTTATTTGTATTTTTATAAGAGGCAGATAACCTCTCATTTTTGATTAAATTATGTGTGAACGAAGTGAGCTCTATTTATTGAAATAGGTATAAGATCATAATCAAGAGATGCTAGACGTATTAGCTCGTAGTAAAAACCTTTCATAGACATCATTAGCAAACAAGCAAAGAAATATCATGATAACAAAACCAATGACCATTGCTGTTTGGTGTTCATAGGGTGCAACTCTCGCTGTGTATCCGAAAAAAAGAAAAAATAGGAATAAAGCCAAGCCACCAGCAAAGAAGTTTAAGAAGGCAAAAACTGGTTTACGAATGAATAATAAAATAAGGAAGATTGCGTAAAGCAACCTTTTAAATATCACAGCCAATATTCTACGTATTGTTTTAAATATCCAAACGAATATTCTACGTGTTATGTTGAACACCCCACGCATTATAATTGATAAGATACTCTTTTTATGTCTTAATTTTTTTGGTGTTTGTATTCTTAGCAGAAAGATCGTTTATGACTCCCCCATTTTCAAGCCACTATATTATAAAATATGTATTATAAAAATGATTTATCTCTAATTATATCATCCAAAAATACAACAATACTTTATTCATTTTAACTAAAAACAAGTGCTTTATTAAGAAGAAAAGCTATTTTCATTAGCAAGAGCTGTTAAATCCTTACGTCTAAAATAGATAGAGCGTCCACAACGAACAGGTGGTTGCCCTTGCATAAGAATAATCTGTTCGTCTTTTCGCATTTCTTGTGTTATTTCATGTGGATATATTAAAGGTCTATGCTGGGTGTTTATATTTTCTGTCCCTCTTGTATGGAATCCTCCTAGAGGTTTGCTTGAATCTTTCACTTCAATGGTCATTTGACCACATGCCTTAGATATATTTTCAGCAGTTTTAATATCTTTTATTGCGGCATAGCTTACAAAAGCACAATTTTCAAACCATGTCATAACGCCTGACGAACCGAAATAGTGTTCTATTTGATCTACAGACTTGTAAAAAAGCATGAGAGATATACCATATTTGCGTCCATGATCACGTGCTTCTTCTAAAATGTTCATATATCCTAAAAGATCAGCATTATCTAAAATAAAGAGCGCTCTTTTTACATAATTACCATTAGCAGCTTCCATAGCTCTGAGAAATGAGCCAACAAGGACACGCCCAACACCTGGATAAGATTTTAAAATTTTTGAGGGGATATTTAGAAAAATATCAATATTTCCTTTTGTTATATCATTAGTTTTAAAGTCATACCCACTGATAAGATCTGCATAGTTAGAGAGTGAAAGCCATTGTATATCTTTTGCAGCAGTAGAATAGACATCTGAGAAAGTTTGTTCAGCCATATTTGTAAACACCCCAAGGGTTTCACGAATAAATTGGGATGGAGAATTTGATCGTATAGATTGCAATTTTCCAATCACGGATGGTTCTGGCATTGACATGATCGTATGAAGGGTTTTTAAGTTTTTTTCCTTTAATGTGTATTCATCAGAAAAGACAATATGCGCAAGTAGTCCTGTTAACAAATTATGTGCCTGTAATACAAAAAATTGATCAGTCGAAGTTGATTTGTCGTTTTCAGAAAGAAGGAGTCTAGCAACTTCAACCAACCCCGCTTCTCTTTCATAAAGGGGTAGATTTTCATCTAACAGCCAATCTAAAGGATTAAAAGTTTCCGTTGAAGAACCATGAGGATCAAGAACGTATACTTTTCTGTTTGACAGCTGCCTTGTTTTTTTTACCATTGGAGCGACTTCAGTTGAAGGGTCAAAAACGATCAGTGGACCGGAATATTTGAGACAAGTTGGAATAACATTACTGGTTGTTTTATAACTACCAGAACCAGCAAAAAATAACATATGGGTTGAATCAAAATTGAGTTTGTATGTCAACAATGGCTGGCGACCACCTTTTCCCCATGTTGTTTTGTCTTTAGGATTAAAAGGGACATCTTTAACAATATCTTTGTCGACTCTATAGCGCTCTCCTATGACGACTTCGCCATCACGAGGAAAAATCTTTTCAAGGCGTTTCATACTCATCCATTGAACACCACCAAAGATCGTATTTTTTGAAATTTTCAAAGGTGAAGCTTTAGGTAATGATAGTTTTATCGTGTAACCAAGGATAATAACGCCAATAACAACACCCCCTAAAACCATCCTATCAAAGAAAGGAAAAACATCCGCCCATGTCATATTATTTTGACCTACATAGGGACTAAGTCTGATATATTCATTTGCACTATAATAAGTTGCAAACAAACCAAAGATGATCATGGATGAAATAATGATATTTTTTCTGGTATGCCTTTTTTGTAATAAGATGAATGAAGAACATGAAAGTGCAATAAGGATTAAAATATCCAGTGGCTTTGATCTTACAAACCAATAAGCATCAGGCGTCGTTCCATTTTCTGTAATGTTATTGATGGTTATATTGACCAAAAAAGCTACAATGATTGAAAAGATGAGTGGCAATGCTAAAAATATAATCTGTTTTTTGTCTAATTTATTGACCATTTTCCCCCCTGCATACCAGAAAAAGCTTCTCTTCCTATTTTTTCGAAATTTTTGAATTTTTATCAAGTTTTGAAATGTAAAGCAAACCATCTTAAGATGAAAGACTTATCTGCCTCTCTAAGACGGGCTTTTATAAAAAGCTCCCCTAAACTAATTTTTTCAAGAATTTTTCCAAAGTTTCTTTGATGCTTCACGCGCTATTTAAATTTCTTACTTAACTCTTTTACGACACTGTATATGCTTCTTAACAGAAAAAAAACCAATAACAATACGCATTAGTGTTCACTGAAAAAAAAGCGCGGTTTATCATGTTGTGCCGTAAAACATTGTTGTTTAGAGCCGTGATATAAGGCATGTAAAACTTTCCATATTAAGTGTTTTTAGAGTGTGTAATAAATGGGCATGGCTTGCCCCGTAACGCCCTTTTTAAAGTGAACCACATGAATGGGTCAGGAGTAGGTCACCCCCCCCCAACAGAATCCGGACTGTTTACAGAGCAGCCCTTAAGTCAGGAATATGCATCCTTTAGAGCGTAGAGCGGGAGGAAATCAAACACAAAATTGCTTTCTGCTTTTTAGGTTTGAGCTCTCTAAAACTTTTCAAAAGAATGTGCTCTTCTTTGCTTGAGATCTCATCATCACAAGGAAACAAGACATTGTCTTTTGTTGAGAGACCGGAGTAAAAAAAGGAAATGGGAACATTAAGAATATCGGCAATTTCTTGTAAACGCCCCGCCCCTATACGATTGAAGCCTTTTTCGTATTTTTGGATTTGTTGAAAAGTCACACCTAACTGGCTACCTAATTTCTTTTGTGACATTCCAAGCATTGTTCTTTTAAAGCGAATTTTTCTGCCTATCGAAATATCGTTAAAGTGTGGATTTTTAGTTTGCACGTCAAGCTCCCCTGCCGGTTGCGAGCGCC
>NZ_JBHIOZ010000104.1:0-4318 GCF_042195805.1 Bartonella sp. AP57NXGY
TGATGTCAGTGAAAGCGTCAATGCCTATTTGCGTGATTTGAAAGCACAAGGCGCCATTCTTGGTGGGCGCTGTACGCCTGATCTAGAGCTTAATACAGCAAGCGCTATTGAAAGCGGTAGAGTCTATTTCAATGTCGAATTCACCCCCACAACACCCGCAGAACATATCACGTTCCGTTCACGCATTGTGAATGATTACTTAGAGGAGATCTTTTAATGACCGTACCTGTTTTACCAAGAGTTTTGAAATATTTTAACATTTTTGTCGACGGCATTCCCTATCAGGCAAAATGTGAAAGTGTCACCCTACCGAATTTGAGTTTGGTTGTTGAAAGTTATCGCGGCGGTGGCATGGATAGCTCCATTGAAGTTGACCTTGGTCTTGAAACCCTCACGCTTAGCATGACCATTTCTGATTGCTCTCCAGAGTTGATGGCACTGTTAGGGCGCACCGATGTCAACATTTCATTACGAAGTTCAATGCAAGCGCAAGGCACACCAGCAGAAGGTGTTGTCATTACCATGAGAGGACTATGCAAAGGCTTTGAAATGGCAGAATGGCAACCAGGCAGCAAAGCAACATCCACAACTACCTTCACATTGCAATATTTCAAATATGTCCAGAAGGACGTTGAAATCGTTGAGATAGACGTCCTCAACTTGGTGAGAAAATTCAATGGCGTCAATCAACTCGCAGACCATAGAGAAAATATAGGATTATAAAATGACCGTACAAACAAGCATTACACATAAATTATTGATACCTGTTACTTTTGAAGGAAAAGAGCACACCGAAATTACTTTACAGCGCCCCAAAACAAAAGATGTGCAAGCAATCGACAAAAAAGAAGGCATAGAGCAAACAATTGCTATGATCGCACGCCTTTCTGGATGGGCACATGAAGCGGTTGGAGAACTCGATATTAATGACTTGTCGAGCATTGGAGAGATTTTGGAGTCTTTTATCAAGCGGCGGGATACCTCGACTGGGAAACCGCCGCTAAACTCATAGCCGATATTACCATTGTGTTCCATTGGTCCCTTTCAAAGATGATGGAAATGGAACCGCAAGAACTCATATTCTGGCGAAATCAAGCAGCAGAAAGGTATAAGATAAAATGAGTGAAAAAGTTGCTGATGCAAAGGTAAAATTGTCTCTTGAAGACAAACTCACCGCACCTCTCAAACATCTTCAAAAAAAATTCGATACATTGTCAAAAACACTCTCACATAGTTTGGGTATTGTGCGCTTTTCTGCTGCTGTCAAAAACATGACAAAAAGCCTTCATGGCGTTCAAAGTGCTCTTAGCACAGCGGCAAGTCGTGCTTCAGTCTTTACCGGTGTCTTAGGGCTTGCTGGTGGTGGTCTTGTGGCAAGTGTAGCCGCCCTCACCATGAAAACCATGCATCTGGGAGATAGTCTTTATCACGCATCACACCATTTAAATATGAGTGTTGCATCACTTCAATTATGGGGTGATGCAGCCGATAATTCAGGCACTTCTGCCGAACTTTTTCAACAATCCTTAGCGGTTTTAAATAGGCGTTCAGCACAAGCATATGCCGGACAAAAAAGAGGCATGATGGGCTTTGAAGCACTTGGCATTTCTGTCAAAAACACTTCTGGAAAACTCAAATCCACTTCTGTCTTGTTAGAAGAAATTACCGACAAGATGAGTAAGATGAAAAGCCAAGCACAAAGACAGCATATTGCCGCTCTGCTGTTTGGGGGCGATGGTAAAGAAATGGCGACCATGCTTGCACAAGGCATGGCACCCATTAAAGAGCTGTTTGCAAAGGCGCGAAAAGGAAAATGGCTGATAGGTGCCGATGTTGCACGCTATGCAGCAGATTTAAGTGACAAGCTTGGTGCTTTTAAGAAAAAAATAGGCGGTATCGCGAGCTTTATTGGCGCGCGTTTCATGCCCGTGATTAATGATATGATTGACGGTTTTTCAAAGTTGATTGATGAAAACCGCGACCTCATTCAAACAACTGTTGCGAGCTGGGCAAAAACCTTAAAAAAAGTCCTTAATGATTTGCTTAATCCTACCTCTGATTTAAGAAAAGGCATCAGTGATCTCACAGAGAGGATTAAAGGCTGGTTCCAATGGCTAGAACCTCTGATTGGTGAAATAACCCTTTTCAAGGTGGGGCTTGTAGCTCTTGGTTCATTCATTTTTGGTCCACTCATTGCCGCATTAGCAGCAGCGGGAGCAGCGTTTGTCACACTTGGCTATACTATAATGACGACACCTATCGGTTGGTTAATGGGTGGCATTGCAGCGCTCTTTGTCCTCTATCAATATTGGGACAAACTCAATGGTTGGGTAGCAGCATCTTTAGCCGCGGTTGGAGCAGTTCTTATAGCTTCAGTTATTCCAGCAATAACCGCTGTTGGTTCTGCTTTTATATCGCTTGGTGTTGCTATCATGACAACCCCCATAGGCTGGATAATGGCTGGTATTGCAGCCCTTATTGGAATTGGATATCTGCTTTATAAAAATTGGGATACGGTCATGAATTTCTTACGAAATTTGTTGAGTTCTTTGGCTAATTTATGCAGTAACATTTTCAGTAACCTCTTTAGTCTCTTTAAAAAGTTTTCACCCCTCTCTTGGATTGCAAAAGGCATAAATGCATTGATTAAATGGCTGTTTGGTGTCGATTTAATGGAAGCAGGTTCCAATCTTATTAATGGGCTTTGGGAGGGCATCAAAAGCAAATGGGGTGATCTATATAACGGATTTGGCAATATGATGAATAAATTAACCAGTTGGATACCTGGCTTTGGAGGAAAAAAATCAAAGTTTAATGTCTCAATAGACAAAACTTCAACGCAGACCATTAAAACCTTTACTGATGAAACCAATACACGGGCAAAAAAAATGGTTGATACAGTAGTGGTTACAAATACCCCCCCTGAAAAACGCAAGAGTGGTTTTAATACAAGTGTCGTTGAAACAGGACAAATGCAGGCAACAAATAAAGTAGGTGCTTTTAAAGCTCCAAAGCCCATTACGGTTCATAAACCCGTTGAAGTAGACGCCCGTGTAACCATTACAAATCTAAATATTTCCGTCCCCAATGGTCTCAAGGACGAAATCAGAGACGCTGTCAATCAAGCACTTGAACGCTATGCAAAACAGCAACGTTTAGCCATAGCCTCTAGCCTT
The DNA here is from genome assembly GCF_042195805.1 of Bartonella sp. AP57NXGY. Taxonomy (NCBI): domain Bacteria; kingdom Pseudomonadati; phylum Pseudomonadota; class Alphaproteobacteria; order Hyphomicrobiales; family Bartonellaceae; genus Bartonella; species Bartonella sp. AP57NXGY. The sequence continues at coordinate 3,177 of NZ_JBHIOZ010000104.1, forward strand.
TCGGATTAAATACCATGATGTTAGCTTTGGGTGGTTTTATTTTTTCGATTGAAACAGCTGCTTATCAAACACTTGATATGTCTTATGGGGTTCCATGGGTAGAGCAAGGACGATTGGGGCGCAAAGCAGCTCTTCAATTGCCTGCTGTTGCAAATGCAGAATTTTCTTTAGCAGGCGTGATCTATCCAGATTTCAAAGGTGGTCACAGACAGCTCGAATATTTACGGCAAATGGCACATGAAGGACCTCACATTCTTGTGACTGGTCAAGGCAAAATCTTAGGTAAGTTTGTCATTCTTTCTGTAGAGGAAAAACAAAGCATTTTTCATCATAATGGCACCCCAAAAAAACAAGAATTTACAATAAAGTTGAGAGAATATGGTGAAGAGTTATGAGTGATCTTTACGTAACAAAAGAAGGCGATATGGTTGATGCCATTTGCTGGAGATACTATGCAAAGGGTCAACAAGCCCTTGCTGTTGAACGCGTTTATGCAGCAAACTTTGGTCTTGCAGACTATGGACCCATCTTAAAAGCAGGCATCACAATCGTTTTGCCAACCCTCCCCTATCCTAAAGCCACACCGGTGATTAGAATTTGGGGCAGTCAATCATGAAACCTTTTTGCATGGTTCTGGCAAATGGAGAGGACATCACAAGAACGCTGATGGACTATGTTTTGTCGATTGAAATTACCGATGAAGCAGAAGACAAAAGTGACCGCATTACCATAGAGCTTGATGACCGCGCCCGTGAGTGCGACAATGGCTTTCTTGATATTCCTCTCATCGGAACAATTATTTCTGTCACACTTGGCTATGAAGGCGGTAAAAACCGCGATATGGGCGCCTATCTGATTGATGAAATCTCTGTAAGCAGCCCCCCACAAAGCTTAAGCGTGACAGGACGCGCCGCATCAATGAACACGTCTTACAGAACCCCAAAAAGCCAATCCTATCACCAGCAAACCCTTGGCAGTATTATTCAAGAGATAGCAGAGCGCAATGGCTATACACCAAAAGTTGACCCTGCTCTTGCTAAAATTGTTGTGCGTCACATTGACCAAACTTCTGAAAGCGATATGGCTTTTGCCACACGCCTTGCAGAAGACTATGATGCGGTAGCAAAACCCGTTGATGGCAA
>NZ_JBHIOZ010000105.1:0-4316 GCF_042195805.1 Bartonella sp. AP57NXGY
TTTTTATCCCTGTGCTGATCTTTTTTGTGACACGATAAGAAAGTGATTTTTGTGATTCAATTATAATGGGTTTTATTCTCTGTTTAATACGATCATAAATCAATATATTATTATATTGTTTATACGCATGCATAAAAATTCATAAACCTATAAATATCCTTTAGATAAAATATCACTTTTATTTTTGTTTGTGAGAGAAGGCTAGAAATCAAGATCTGCATAGTGAGCACTTGCAACAATTCCGCGGACGCGATCTGTTAAAAGAGAACGAAAAGAAGGGCGTGATTTAATTCTCATATACCAGTCTTTGGCAGCAGGAGATTGTTCCCAGTCAATTTCCCCTAGAAAGTCAAGTACAGAAATAGAAGCTGCTGCTGCTAGATCTGCATAGGACAAGGCAGAACCGACTAAGCTATCGCGAGAGGCACAGAGCCAATTGAGATAGTTCATATGTGGTAAAATATTGGCACGTGCATTGCGTAAAATTTGTGAATTAGGAGCACCACCGCCGATGGCAAGTGGCATTTCACGTTTATGGATTCGTTCTCGTACGATATGGCGCGTTGCTTCATTTTCGAATTTATTTAAGAACCAGTCATTGAGACGGCGTACTTCCGCACGATCTAAAGGATTTTCTGGAAAGAGCTTATTTTCTTGTCGTAAACTTCCATGTGTTTCGTCTAAATATTCGCAGATAACAAGAGGACCTGATAATGGAACCTCGTGTTCATCGAGAAAAACAGGAACATGACCAGCGGGATTGAGGGCTAGAAATTCGTGTCTTCTTGCCCATTCATATTCTTCAATCAGTTGAGTGGTTACACCATATTCCCCAAGAATGAGGCGTATGAAGCGCGAGGCAGAGGATAGGGGAGAGTGAAAAAGTGTCAGCATAATTTACACTATCAAATAGAGTTGAAGAGAATTCTTTCAAGTAATCATTTTTATAAAGATGCTTGACTAGAAGTACAAGATCATTAGTAGCTGCTAGTAATTATAATTAATAAATTGTTAATGACTAGGAATTGTTCTCTTATGCGATGGTTTGCAAAATGGCAGCACGTAATTCTTCTAAACCGATAGCTTTTTCTGAAGAGGTTACAAGAAGCTCAGGATAAGCTGCTGGGCGTTTAAGAAGCTTTGTTTGTGTGCTCATAATTAATTTTTCCAAAGCATTTGATTTGATTTTATCGCTTTTTGTCAAAACAATGTGATAAGAAACAGCTGCTTTATCAAGGAGAGCAAGAACATCTTCATCATTATTTTTGATTCCGTGCCGTGAATCAATCAAGATATATACACGTTTTAACGTTGTGCGCCCCCGTAAATAGCTAAAAATCAAATTTGTCCACGCATCAACAAGATTTTTAGGAGCAGCAGCAAAACCATAACCAGGCATATCTACTAATGCTAGAGGGGGAAGGTCTCCTAGTTGCCCACTGAATCCATCGGGGACAAAATAATTAAGCTCTTGAGTTCGTCCTGGTGTATTTGAGGTACGTGCTAAGCTTTTTTGTTGGACGAGTGCGTTGATTAAAGATGATTTTCCAACATTGGAACGACCTGCAAATGCAATTTCTGGTGGTCCTTCAGGGGGGAGAAAGCGTATTTCTGGTACACCACGAATAAAAATCCAATTGCGAGAAAAAATTCCAGAAAGGGAAGAATCTCTTGTCATTCATGCACTTCTTTTTTGGGTGATCTTCTCCAGATGGCTTTCAGATTATCAAAAAGCTCAATTTTAACTCCTTGGCGCTTCATCATGATACCTTGCTGAATGATTGATAATATATTGTTCCATGCCCAATAGATGACGAGACCTACAGGGAAAGAGGCGAGCATAAAAGTAAAGACAACAGGCATCCATGTGAATATCATCGCTTGGGTTTGGTCTTGAGGAGCAGGATTCATACGCATTTGTAAAAACATCGTTATTCCCATAATCAAAGGCCATGCACCAATCATAAGAAATGTTGGCGTTGTATATGGCAAGAGACCAAACAAGTTAAAAAGAGAAGTTGGATCGGGTGCCGCTAAATCTTTAATCCAGCCAAAGAAAGGGGCATGGCGCATTTCAATAGTGATATAGAGAACTTTATAAAGAGCAAAGAATATTGGGAATTGAACCAACATTGGCCAACAGCCTGCAAGGGGATTTATTTTTTCGGTTTTATATAGATCTATTATTGCCTTTTGTTGTTTGGTTTGGTCATCGGGATACTTTTCTTTTATTTCTAGCAACCGCGGTTGTAAAAGCTTCATGCGTGCCATAGATTTATAAGATTTATTGGCTAGAGGGAAAAGAAGAGTTTTTAAGAGAACTGTGACAAGAAGGATGGCGATACCAAAATTCCCTGTTTGTTTATAAAGAATATCAATGAGGGAAAACATTGGTTTGGTGATGAAATCAAACCAGCCCCAATCAATTAAAAGAGCAAACTTTTTTATTTTTAGGTCATTTTGATAATTATTAATAATTTCAACTTGTTTTGCACCAGCAAAAAGACGATTTGTAACAGTTTTTGTTTCATTTGGGGCAATCGTTAAAAGCGACCCTAGCAAGTCAGACTGATAATGCGTTTGCAAACGATCAAAATAAATAAAACGGCTTGTATATTCTTTATTTTGCGGGGGAATAACTGCTACAGCCCAATATTTATCGGTAATACCAATCCAACCTCCTGTTACTTTGGAAAAAGTCATGCTTTTTTGCCCATTATCAGGATTTGGGTCAAGCTCTGCTAAGGTTTTATATTTTTCAGTTTTGAGCGAATCTCCTGCAATACCTATCATACCTTCATGAAGTAAATAGGTTGCATTTGTATGTTCTGGTGGTGCAGCACGTGCAACGCGAGCATAGGACGAGAGATGTATTGGTTGATCGCTTTCATTGCTGATAGAATCCTCAATGGTAAACATGAAATGATTATCAACAGAAAGGGTCCGCCGGAAGATTTGTCCCTGTCCATTATTATAAATTAAAGTGATGGGTGTTGAAGGAGTCAGGATTGTATTGTTTCCCTCTATTTGCCATTTTGTATCCGATTGTGGCAAGGCTTTTGCTGGCAAAGACGCACTTGCAAAACCAAATTCAGCAAGGTAGGTCGTTTTGAAACCTTTAGGATTTAGCAAATCGATTTCCGGTGATTTTTTATCGACTGTTAAACGATATTTTTTGAGGTGAAGATCATCAAATTGTGCACCAACAAGATTAATAGAGCCTTCCAGTTCATTGGTTTTGATCGCAATACGTTCTGTTTTGTCCAATACAGCTTTCCGGATTTCAGGTGTCATGGGCTGTTCGATGATAGATGTAGCTTGATACGTTGAGGTATCGTCAGAAAAATCCGTTGTGGTAGTAGAAAGGGCTGATTGTTGTTTTGACAATTGCTGTGTGACGACTTGTTGTTTTTGTAACTTTGCTTGTTTGGGAGCAACATGAAGAAATTGCCATGCGATGAGCACTACGAAAGATAAGCCAATAGCGATAAAGAAATTGCGGTTATATTCCATCCGTACACCCTTGTTGTTGTTGCTGATGTTTTATTTTTGGTTTTATTCGCCGATTTAATTCACTAATCAAGGATGTAAAAGGTGCATGTAACACATCACGGTACGCTACAATGACATAGTCTGTTCCTGCTTCCATGTGGTTTGTTACACCAACTCTCACGGCTTCACGCAAGCGCCTTTTAATACGATTACGTTTCACAGCATTACCGTTTTTACGGGTAACAGTGAAGCCTACACGTGCAAAAAGAGAATCTTTTCTTTCTGTTGTTTGTTCACGAGATTTAACTTCGAGCAAAAATAAAGGACCACGTCGTTTTTCTCCTGTACGGACAGCCAAAAAGTCTGCTCTTTTGCGAATACGGCAGGGATGTTTTTTCTTCATAAAAGAATATTTCGCAATTTCATTAAATGCCTGCAAGCAGACATTGTAGGTTCATAATAAAAGTGTCACAACGAAGAAACGATGAGCAATCCTCAACGGTTGTGAAAATTTAAATGGTTAAGCAGAAAGCCGCTTACGTCCACGAGCACGTCTTGCAGCAATAACTTTACGTCCTCCAGCTGTGGCCATGCGTGCACGAAACCCATGGCGGCGTTTACGGACAAGTTTAGAGGGTTGGTAAGTACGTTTCATTTATTTAAATACCGCGGAGTGCGGCCCTTCTTAATTTTCGTTTTATGAGTAGTTATGCGCGAGATAAACAATTTTATCCTATCATACGGCTGTTAACCCATAAGGAAAAATATAAAAAAAGTCAATCTTAGATTGTTTTTCTCTCTCTTGAAAGAATACAAAACACCTT
>NZ_JBHIOZ010000106.1:0-4314 GCF_042195805.1 Bartonella sp. AP57NXGY
CCATTAATTTCTTTATTATAGCGCGCTGTAGCGCCTACATTAACGACTGTACCGTGGATAACACCGAAACGTTCAGGTGGAAAGGCAGAAAACTTGATGTAAGCACGTTGACCCTTTTCTAAAAAACCAATATCTCGATTATCAAAAAACGCTTCAACAATGAGACCACCTGCATCAGGGACAATACGCATAAGCGTTTTACCAGCTTCTACAAAGCCGCCCAAAGTATGGATACTTAAATCATCGATACGTCCATCAACAGGTGCATAAAGTGATAAGTGGTCAAGATGGTATTGAGTGCTATCAAGCTTTGCTTTTAATCCTTGAAGATTCAGTTCTGTTTCACGCGAAAGTTGGCGATAGCGGGCGATTTCATCGGAAATGAGACTTTTCCGTTGTTGGCGAAGGGTATTGATTTCGGCGGCATTTTCTTCCAAACGTCTTTGATTGGTTAAAATTTCATGCTCGACATTTTTAAAGTCATGTAAACGCTCTAAATAAACCGCTTGGCTAATGACTTTTGTTTCCATCAGGCTTTTTGCAGCTTTTAATTTTCCTTGGCTTAATTGACGATCATCTTCCAACCTATCTAATTGCGCATGTTGTGTTGCACCGCTGCGCTCGACGCGGTCCGCTTGTGCTTTTAGCGCTCTTAATTTATCTTGGAGAGATTGAAGGGCAGCGCTAATGAGTTTTTCCCCTTCTATTCTTGCAGTCGTGTTGCCAGAAGGAGGAACTGGCAGATAGGCAAGTCCTTTGGTCACAAAATCTTTATCCAAAGGATCACTTTCATGCAAAGCTGTTAAAATAGCTGTTGCGATTTGTGCTTGAAGGGTTTGTTGCGCGATATCTGCTTGAACACGTGCGCACTCATTGAGGGCTTCACGGGGATCTAATTGAATAAGGAGATCCCCTTGATGAACAAATTGCCCTTCTTTTACAAGGATTTTCTCAATGCGTCCTGTATTTTGCGCTTGGACCAGCTGAACGTAAGCGGTGGGAATAACACTTCCTTGCCCCCGTGCAACAATCTCTGTTTTTGCGATAAAGCTGCCGATCACAATAAAGAGAAATAAGGTGACCAAAACAGCAACAACCATATGAAGCGTTGGTGACAAAGGGCGCAAATAGGGAGCTTTATCTGCCATTTTTTGCCTCCAAATCAGTAAAGTTTAAGACGTTTGCATGCTGAGGAAAGAGGTCACTTTTGTGGGTAATAACAAGAACAATACGATCTTGTGAAAGTTTATATAAATGCTCCACAATTTGTGCACTGACAGCGTCATCCAATGCGGAAGTAGGTTCATCCAAAATAAGCAGGCTTGGGTTTATCAGAAAGAAACAAGCCAAAGCCAAGCGTTGGCGCTGACCACCTGATAAAAAACCACCTTGCTCTCCTACTTGAGTATGGAGTCCTAGAGGCAACTGAGCAATCAAATCATGGCAAGCACTAACATATAGTGCAGCGTCAATTTCATCTTTAGTGGCATCTGGTTTAGCAAGAAGCATATTCTCAAGAATGGTTCCGGAAAAAAGGCAAGGATTTTGAGGAAAGTACGCGATTGTTTCACGCACGCTACGGACATCAAAATTCTGTAAAGGTTGGGCGTTAATCAATATCTTCCCGCTTGTTGGGGGGTAGAGTCCACAAAGGAGCTTCGCCAAGGTTGTTTTTCCGCACCCTGAAGGACCAAGTAACATAATTGGTTGCCCAGGTTGTAAACAGATATCAAGATGATTGATAATGGATTTATCTCCATAAGAAAAACAGAGATCGTTGGTTTCAAGATGAGGAGGAGCGCTGAGTTGAAGAGGCGGCTTTTCTTCTTCCCATTCTGGAGGGGAGTTAAGAATATCGCCCAAACGAAGACGAGAGATTTTCAAATGCTGCCATTCTTCCCATAGGGATGCAAGGCTTAAGATAGGACCAGAAACATTGCCTGCAAGAAGATGAAAGGCAATAAGTTGCCCTAGCGTAATCTGGTTTTGAAGAACTGCCTGAGCACCAAAAAAGATAATAAAAATAGTGAAAAGATCACCAAAAATATGGCTCATGGCTCCATTGAGAAGATGCAATTTACTGGTTGTAAGGCTTTGATCTAAACTACGAGCTAAAGTTTCTTGCATGCGTATCGTATGAGCAGATTCTTTTACATGTGCTTTAATGGCTTCAAGATTGGTAAAACTTTCAATAAGGCGCGATTTATGGACAGCTTGCAGAGTGAAAGCACGGCGTAATTGGCGGCGCAAGAAGGGACCGACCAACGCTAAAGACCCCATTTGTAAAGGTAAAATGATAAGGACAATGAAGGTAAGTTTCGGACTAATGGAAAAGAGTGCAACAATATAAATAATGGCAAAGAGAACATTTAGCACAGTTGTGGCGATGGTTCCTGTTAAAAAACCGCGAATTGTATCAACTTCTCCAATACGTGAAAACAATTCTCCTACTTGCCAACGGCGTAAAGTGGGCAAGGAGAGACTTAAAAGATGGGTGTAAATGCGCCGTCCAAATTCTAGCGTAAGCCGATTGGCTAAATAGGCACCTAAGTAGCCAGATAGAGTGCTAAGAGCTGTGCTAAACAGCATGATAGCAACCATCAAGACAACGATAGCATAGAGACTTTCAATACGCTGAAAAGGGAGAATACGGTCGATAATCGCTTGAAAAATAAAAGGATTCACCAAGCCCAGCAAACGCAAAACAACAGCAACGCAACTGAGTTCGATGACATAATAGATATATTTCTTTGTTGTTCTTGTAAACCAAGAGAATGATACTGGTTTTTCTTGTGAATGACTCATTTGAATTTATGATTTTGTTTAAGAGAAAGAGCGATTGATGTCGCATATTTAAACAGTATTGTAAATAGTATTATATTAACACAAAATATACATTTTGTGTTAATATAATATAAACATAATGTATTTATTGTTTATACAGTATTTTTATTGTTATTTATACAAATTATATTTGACTTATTATAAAATGAACAATAATGAATTTTCCACTGTATCGTTGTGATACAGTTATTTTTAATAATAAAAGGAGGATTTAAATGGGTAGTTCAAGCTCATCAAATGATTCAAGTAGTAACTCACATCCAAAAAGTTGGCTTTTTCCATAAGATGATTATAGTACAGGCGCTCATGCCCAAGCAGCAGGTGCAGGCGGCATCATAGGAGACGTAATAGGAGGTATTGCTGGTGCAGTTGGAGGTCTTTTTTCTGGACCGGGAGGTGTCAGTTCTGGCTTACACGGTGGAGCAGTAAGCGGCGGAATAGGAGGAGCTGGTGATTCAAGTAGTAACTCACATCCAAAAAGTTGGCTTTTTCCAGAAGATGATCATAATACAGACGCTTATGCTCAAGAAGCAGGTAAAGGCGGCATTGTAGGATTAGTATTAGGAGGTGGTGCTGGTGCAGCGGGAGGTTCTATTGCTGGATCAGGAGGTGCAGGTGCTGGCTTTCTCGGTGGGAGCAGTAAGCGGCGGAATAGGAGGAGCTGGTGATGCCTTGGTAGATAAGTACAATCAATTTCATCCGAATTCGAGCTGTGAAGTAGGCGATTACGTTGAAGCATCGGCCATAAAGGGAGGGATAGGAGCACTAGGAGGAGCATTAGGTGGTTCAGTGGCAGGTCCTGTTGGTACGTTCACTGGAGCAGTAGGCGGCGGACTAACAGGAGCAGCTAACGGTTTTGTAGATAAGTATAATCAATGTCATCCAAATCCGAGTTGTCAAGTAGGCGATTACGTTGAATCAGCTGCCATAAAGGGAGGGATAGGAGCAATAGGAGGTGGAATAGCAGGAGCTTCTGGAGGTCCTGTTGGTGCGCTCGGTGGAGCAGTAGGCGGCGGACTAACAGGAGCTGCTACCGGTTTTATAGATAAATACAATCAATGCCATCCGTAAAGTGGAGGGACACTGTTTCTAATTTATTTAGAAAATAACGATAAAGATATTTCTGAGATCAGTGATATTGTAAACATACTTTAAAGCTATGGCTAAACTGATTTCAGGGATATTTTTGTGTGTGATAATAGATATTTTATTTTGGATTTTTTTTATGAATGAGCTTATTAGTATTATTGTAGAATTATTATTTTCTATAGGTGCTTTAATTATATTTTTCTATACATTGTTTTCATATTATAAATCTAAAGGTTATAGTAAAAAAGAAATTTGGAAAAAAATTTTGTTAAGAATATTTTTGTTCTTTATATTATTTTCTATGACATTTTTTATTTATATACGTTATTTCTATGAACAATGATTATTCATTATTAATTTATAATTATAGATTAATTTGGA
>NZ_JBHIOZ010000107.1:0-4256 GCF_042195805.1 Bartonella sp. AP57NXGY
TCTGCAAATTTATAAAATCAAAAGACAACGAGAAAAAGCACAACACAGAATTAGCATTTGTATTAATAAAATTCTTCGTAATAAGGTGTATTGCTAATGATTGTTCCAGATTTCACATTTTTTGCTGCTGCATACATATCCAATACGCCCCCCATAGCATTTTCAGTTATCGCCAAACAAGAAGCGCGGGACAATGTCTATGTAACAGATGATAAAGATAACTTCTTCTATCAATCATCTCAGCTTAAGGAAACAATCGCAACAGCTGAACAGAGTGAACATAATTTTAACATAATTTTAGGGCAAATTGGTGTTGGAAATGTGAAATTGTTTTCTCTTTTTGATGCATTTGATTTTTGCAGAAATCTTACAGCTGCACAAAGCACTTTAACTTACTGCTATGAACAAACAACATCAAAGTGCGTCTTTGAAAAAGCGACTTTGCAGTCTGTGCTGAATTTTTACAATACAGAAAACTCAAGCCACACCCGTATGCAAAAAGTTACTTCATATATTGGAGTAAAAGCTGCTGTACGAGGAAATGAAGACTTGCAGGAGCCTGTAAAGCTTAAAAAAGAAGAACCAGAACAGACAACTAAAGTAGATTCTCTTTCTCTCTCTTCAAAAGGAGAAGAAGATGCATTTACACATAAAGAAAGTAGCGCCAGAGATGCTTTTTCAGCTGAAGATTTTTCTTCATCGAGAAGATCACTGAGTGATGACTGATATTTTCACGAAAACCTAGAATTTTGATAGGATATTATAATGAAAGGTAGATAAGAAAATGTTAAAGCTCTAATTAGTAAGATTGAACAAAATCTCTTCTAATTGAGGGCAAAGATAATGAAAATGATAGAACAAAACAGCGTTGATATGGCATTTAGTCAAAAAGCAGCACGTGAGATTACAGTCGTGATGCTTTCAGAAAGAGAATGGTATTTCACATTTATTTCTGATGATCCAATTACCGGAAAGCCAAATAAATATACATTACTTACACAAAGAGGAAAACTAAGAACTTGGGCTGATCCAAAATATCTCTTTAAGTTTCTTCATGAAAGAGGGGTCATTTGTGGGAGTTTTAATCTTAATCAGGATAAAGAACATGAAACAATTAAATATTCTTCACACAACAGCTCGTAATAAAATTGCTGCGTTTTCTGCAGCTTTAACTGTATTTTTTATGACCAATCCTGTATCCGCCCAAACAGCGGGTTTAGCTCCTGCAAAAAAAGCTTTAGAGGGACTCCAAACAGATTTAAAAACGATTATCCCCATTGCTGCTGCCGTGATACTTTTGTGCTTAGCAATTGGTTATGCAGGGCGCTACATCGGAAAAGACACATTTGTACGGTGGGCAATCGGTGTTGTTATCGCTGGTTCAGCAGCTGAACTTGCCAATTTATTATTTAAATCCAACTGATAAATCTATTTAAACATAAAATGTTTCTTTCATGAAATAAGAAACTTAGATTTCTGTATTTTTATTTAGCACAATAAAAACTATATCGAAAAAAGAGTTTATTTATACTAACTGTAATCTAAATTGGAATAAGCAATATGAAACAATTAAAAACTCTTCAAACAATAATTTGGAATAAAACTACTAAAGCCTCTGCAGCTTTAACTGTATTTTTTATGGCCAATCCTGTGTTAGCCCAAGCAGTAGTTTTAACTCCTGCAGACAACGCTTTAAAAGCGCTCCAAAAAGACTTGAAAGATATTATCCCCATTGCTGCTGCCGTTATACTTTTGTGCTTAGCAATTGGTTATGCAGGGCGCTATATCGGAAAAGATACATTTGTACGGTGGGCAATTGGTGTCGTTATCGCTGGTTCAGCAGCTGAGCTTGCTAATTTGTTATTTAAAAACACCTGATAAATCCTATTAAACACGAAGTATTTCTTTCATGAAAAAAGAATTTTAGACTTTAATACTTTTATTCCACATCAATTCAATGAAATTATCCCTATTTCATGGAAAAACTACTTGCGCCAAATACAATTTGATAAGGTTGAACAATATGAAACAATCAAAAATTCTTCAAACAATAATTTGGAATAAAGCTACTAAAGCCTCTGCAGCTTTAACTGTATTTTTTATGAGCAATTCTGCGTATGCTCAAGCAAAATTAACAAATGCAAAAACTGCTTTAGAGGGACTCCAAACAGACTTAAAAACGATTATCCCCATTGCTGCTGCCGTGATACTTTTGTGCTTAGCAATTGGTTATGCAGGGCGCTACATCGAAAAAGATACATTCGTACGGTGGGCAATTGGTGTCGTTATCGCTGGTTCAGCAGCTGAACTTGCCGATTTATTATTTAAAACTGCATAAATTTTCATGAAAGAAAATTTAGATTTCAGTATTTTCATTGTATTCAATAAAAAACATATTGAAGAAAAGAGATTACTCATACCAATGTGATATAAATTGAGATAAAAATATGAAACAATTAAATATCCTTCAAAGAATAATTCATAATAAAACTATTAAAAACTTTGCAGTTTCAGCTGTATTTTTTATCGCTAATCCTGTGTTAGCCCAAGCAGTAGTTTTAGAGCCTGCAAACAAAGCTTTAACTGCACTCCAAACAGACTTAAAAACGATTATCCCCATTGCTGCTGCCGTGATACTTTTGTGCTTAGCAATTGGTTATGCAGGGCGCTACATCGGAAAAGATACATTCGTACGGTGGGCAATTGGTGTCGTTATCGCTGGTTCAGCAGCTGAACTTGCAAATATGTTATTCAAAAGCGCGTAATAAAAAAGTCATGCTGTATAAAATATCTTTTTATCCTAAAGCGAAATCTAAATTGAGATAAACAATATGAAAAAATCAAAAGTTCTTCAAACAATAATTCGGAATAAAGCTACTAAAACCTCTGCAGCTTTAACTGTATTTTTTATGTCCAATCCTGTGTATGCTCAACAATTAACAACTGCAAAAGGTGCTTTAGAAAAACTCCGTGATGACTTAAAGTTGCTTATCCCTCTCGCTGCTGCTGTTATACTATTATGCTTAGCAATTGGTTATGCAGGACGCTACATCGGAAAAGACACATTCGTACGGTGGGCAATTGGTGTCGTTATCGCGGGCTCAGCAGCTGAACTTGCCGGTTTATTATTTAAACCTAACTGATAAATCTTTTGGAATAAGAAATATTTTTTGTAAAAGAAACTTTGGATTTCAATGCTTTCATTATGCATCAATGAAATTGTTTCTTATTTCGTAGAAAAAATATTTATGATAAATCAATGAAGCTAAATATGAGAAAATTAACTAATTTCCAGAAAAATAATAATGAAATTATAATAATTTCTGCAGCTTTAACTGTACTTTTTATTAGCAATCCTGCATATGCAGTGCAATTAAAAAATGCAAAACAAGCTCTAGACACTTTGCAAGATGATCTTGTTAAAAATATTATTCCTGTTGCTGCTGCTGTTATACTTTTATGCCTAGCCATTCTCTATGCTGGACGCTACATCGGAAAAGATACATTTATACGATGGGCAATCGGCGTTGTTGTCGCTGGCTCAGCAACCCAGCTTGCTCAACTGTTATTCAAAGGTGTAGTTAGTTAAAATTAAAGATGACAGCTATAATACAAAATGTTATTTAAAATCTTAATGAGAGAAATATGCGAAAATTAATTAACCTCCAGCCAAAAAGTAATAACAAAGTTGCAGCAATTTCTGCTGCTGTAACTATATTTTTTATGAGAAATCCTGCATGTGCAGCAATAGAACATGCAAACAAAGCTTTAACAGCTCTACAAACAGATCTTACTACTAATATTATTCCTGTTGCTGCTGCTGTTATACTTTTATGCCTAGCCATTCTCTATGCAGGGCGTTACATCGAAAAGGATACATTTATACGATGGGCAATCGGTGTTGTTATCGCTGGCTCAGCAACCCAGCTTGCTAAGCTTTTATTCACAGGTGCAGTTAATTAAAATTAAAGATGATAGCTATAATACAAAATGTTATCTATAATCTTAGTGAGAGAAATATGCAAAAACTAATTAGTTTCGAATCAAAGAACAATAACAAAATCATCACACTTTCTGCAGCTATAACTATATTTTTTATAACACATCCCGTATGGGCCCAAGTAAAATTAACTCCTGCAAAAACAGCTTTAGAAGAACTCCAAAAAGATCTTAATACTCATATTATTCCTGTCGCTGCTGCTGTTATACTTTTATGCTTAGCAATTGGTTATGCTGGACGCTACATCGGAAAAGAT
>NZ_JBHIOZ010000108.1:0-4145 GCF_042195805.1 Bartonella sp. AP57NXGY
ACTTGGATGCAGAATGTCTTTAAGCGTGGGGGTGCAGATGCGTATAACATGTATGACACAGGGATGGGTGGTAATGTGTATGGGGGACCTCGTGTAGCGCCGTTAAGTGATCAAACGCGCTATGGAATTGGTGGTCTTGGAAGTATTCCTCATCATTATCAAAATCGCTCTTTGATGAATACAATCTATAATCCAACGTCGGCAGCCATGAATCTTCGACATATGGCCTCTGGTGGTATGATGGGAGAAAATTCGTATTTCAAACAAGCACTTCAAGAAGCATTAGATGATTCAGACACTCAAATTAACAGATATTTCTCAGGGATTGGTCGTTATGCAACTCCTGATCACAGAGAGGAAGTGCGGAAAGGAAGAGATTCTATATACGCTCGTGCTATGTTAGAGCAATATAATCGTGATGCGGACCGCATGATGCAAGCCAATGCCATGATAGACCAAGCCAATCAAAATCAGTTGGGAGCCTCAAATAACTTCTTACAGGGTTATGGGAATGCCTATTCCAATGCCATACAAGGGGGAGGTGTGCTTGATGCCCACAATCAACGCCTTGTTGATGCCAATAGAGAACGTTGGCTGGAACAAGACAATAGCGGCTGGAATAGGTTGAATATGCTTATGAACGCCGGTCATGGCTTCGCAAGAAATTACGGCACGACGACGAATAATGTGTCAGAATCTAAGATGCATGGTAACGACCCTTGGCAGAATGCTATGATGGTGCTTTTTGGATTAAAGAAGGCTGCGGAAAAGGCAGCAAATGCTGCCGTTTAGTTTGAATAATCTTAGAAAAAATAAATAGTTAAAGGGAAAGTAATGGTTTTTATAGATTTTGACCCGAGAGATAGACGTTTCATATCCAAACTAGAAAAAGATCTACACGAACGCAGACTAGAAAAAGATCTACTACAATCAATAGCGAATCAACGAAAGGACAAACATAAATTACCAGTTTTTCTTAATGCGATTTCTATGAATGATCCATATAAGATAGGCTCTTTTTCTCCTTCTCCAATAGGTTCTATTCGTCCTTCTGAGATAGATAATGAGGGGAATAAACCCTCTCCGATTCCACAATCAGAAACTCCTCCTCAGTTAGAGACTTCTCCACCTATTTCAACAAAACCAGTTCCATTGCAAGAACAGCCTCCTGAACCAAATCTTAGTTTTTGGGATAAATTTTCTCGTTTTTCACAGTCTGATGTTAGTAAAAATATTGATGATTTTCTTATGGGTGCGATAACGGCTAGTCCAAATTCATCTGGATGGCAACTTTTTGCCAAGGGGCTGAAGAACTTGCATGAAGGAGATAAACAAAGAGGACAGGTTAACCAGACTGTCGAGTATCTAAAATCTAAAGGGTACAGTGAGGAAGAGGCGCGGTTCATAGCTGGAAATAGAGATGCGTTGAATGCTTTTCTATTACAAAAAGTGAACGGTGGAAATAGGAATTCCCAATTTACCAATGACGGTAGGATGCTTGTGGAAGATCCGAATGCACCAGGTGGATATAGATATATTATGGTTGAAGGTGGTAAATCGTATGAGGAAGCTGAACGTGCAAAAGCTCTATATGCAAATAATATAGTACGGAAAAGTATTTTATTGAAAGATCTCACATATCTTGATGAGTACCTTAAGGAAAAAGGTGGGTATGCAACAGGTCTGATTGCTTGGATTAAAAGCATTGTTCCTGGATTGAAAGAAAATGGTGCAGATAAAGTCGTGAAATCAATTAAGGAACGTATAGCAAGTGATCGTATAGACGAACTGAAGCAATTATCAAGGACAGGAGCGGTAGGACTTGGAAATGTCAGTGATAAAGATCTTGACATGCTAAAGCATTCTTTAGGTGAACTAAGCATTGATATGAATGTAGAATTATTTACGCGGAATCTGAATCAAATAAGAGATGTTATTTCAAGACTATCGCCTGAAGCAAAAGCCTATTTACTAGGTGAAGATGCTAGTCGCTCCTCTGCTAATCAGTCATCACAAGGAGGCAGTGCAAATATACCTCGGATGAGTATGCAAGAAGCTGCTAAAAGAAATGATATTACTGAATTTACAGATATTGAGACTGGTGAGCATATGAGGAAGGTAAAATTGTAATGAATACGTCTCGATCTAGATATGTAACATTAGAGGATGGAACACGTTATCGTTTTGATGTTATTGATAATAATTCTCAAAATAATGCGTCTCGATCTAGATATGTGACCTTAGAAGATGGAACACGCTATCGCTTTGATGTTCTCAATGATGCCTCCAACTTTGAAGAAACAACATCACCCCAACATCCCGAAATCACGCAAAGTGAAGCTTTTTGGAACTCTTTAAAGCATGGATTGAGTTTTAATTTAGATGATGAGATTGCGGGGATTACAGCGGCAGGACGTGATTCTGATGATCAGTGGGCAATAAGTGCTTTTTTGAATGGGCTTTACAACTATTGGACTGGAGATAAGAAAACCATAGAAAAATATGAGAAAGAAGCCAATAGAATACGTGATTATTATCGTAGGATGAGTGATCAACATTATTGGACTTCTTTTGCTGGAAATGCTTTAGGGTCGGCAATCCCTTCCCTTGCGACTTTAGGGGGAGGACTGTTAGCCTCAGGAGCACGCCTTGTAGCGCCTACACTTGCAAGGAATGTGGCGGGGTCAAAATTAGGTCAAGCCTTTTTGAAAACTGGTCAGTCACTACCAAGTCGATTTGCAAGCCCGTTTTTAGGCATCACGAACAAAACAACATTACCTCATTTGCTTAAAGTAGGTGCAGCATCTGGTGCATTACATGGCGCAGGAGAAGGCGAAGGACTTTTAAATACACTTCAAACCACGGCATCTGGTGGAACTTTAGGAATGGGCGGGGCATTGGCTGGAAATCTTGTAGGCAGTATGCTTGGTTCTACTTTTGGTGGAATACGAAGACTTTTTTCTCCTTCTCATACGAAAGAAGGTGTTTCAAAAGATACGTTAAGAGCAATCAGTAAACATTTAGGCAATGAAGCTTCTGAAGAGCTAGGAGAATCTTTTAAAAAAGCAGTTCCTACCGATTACGTAGCTGATCATAGTCCTTTTTTACAAGATCTTGTTTTTGATATCGCGAAAAGAAACCAAGGGGCTTATCTTGATTTAACCAAGAGAGCTAAACAGAGAGCGCTGGGAGGAGGGGAGCGTATTCATCAAGCTGCTGATGAACACTTTGTTCCTCGTCAAAATGTTACAGGTTTAAAAGATGATCTTATCGCGATTAGGAAAGCAGAACCACATACTCTTTACGAAATAGCTCAAAAAACACCAATAGGAGAACAGCATTATGGTGCTCTTAATGAATTAATGAAGCGTCCATACTTCAAACAGGCTTATAAAGGAGGGCTACAGGAATTCACGAGTGGTGGCAAAGAAGTCAGTTCGTTTTCTTCTGAAAAATTTAATCTCCTTAAAGAAAAACCCAACATGGGAGTTCTCCATGAAACGAAGGTGAAACTTGGTCTTATGAGAGATGAAGCCGAGAAGATAGGAGATAATAGTAAAGTTCATACCTTAGTTGGCATTCAGAAAAAGTTATTAGAGCTTATGGATGATATATCGCCTAAATATAAGAAGGCACGATCATTGTATCATCAATATAGTTCACGTTTAGATGCCATGGATGAAGGTTCCAAAATCCTTAGCAAGTCGGTTAATAAGGATGAATTCAGTAAAATCTTTGATGAATTACCAAAGGCACAACAAGAATACTTTAAAAAGGGCTCAAGAGCAGAACTTTTACAAGGTATGGGTCAAACAAAAGATGAAGTATCCAAGGCAAAGGAGATTTTTGGTACGAATGATCTGTATAAACGATTTGCAAAGATTTATGGAGCCGATAAAGCTTCTGCGGTCAAGAAGGTTATCGAAAAAGAAGCCGATTATGCAGATTTTTATAATAGAATACCAGGTCGTGTAGCGGATGAAAAGATATCATTTAGGCATAACGTCAATATGCCAACGGGTAAACATGATGCAGCTGTACAATTAGCAAAAGCTGCTGGGAAGGCTGCTTGGATTCCTTTCAAAGAGGCGGCGTTTAGAGAGCGTCAACGGATTGAAAAGGATGTTGTCAAATTGTTAACAGGG
>NZ_JBHIOZ010000109.1:0-4132 GCF_042195805.1 Bartonella sp. AP57NXGY
TTTTCTGCCTATCGAAATATCGTTAAAGTGTGGATTTTTAGTTTGCACGTCAAGCTCCCCTGCCGGTTGCGAGCGCCCTCGCATTGGTATTCCGGGAGTCAAAAACACTGAATCCGAGTCAGCTTTTTTGCTTTTAGTGCTAGAGAGCACCTGGACATAGCAAAAACTCCCAGAATCTCGCGATACTTATAAAGCAGGCCAATGTTTCATCTTGGATTTTCAGGCTTTGGGTTTCACCATTCAACCACACTGTACGACGAGAACCCTGGTGCTTGTTCATAAAATAATTTCTGGAGACCAGCAATAAAATTTAAAACAGTGTTTTTATCTCATGAGACAATCAAACACAAAATTGCTTTCTGTTTTTGAGGTTTGAGCTCTCTAAAACTTTTCAAAAGGATGTGCTCTTCTTTACTTGCGATCCCTTCATCACAGCAATACAAGGCATTTTCTTTTGTCGAGAGATCCGTATAGAAAAAAGAAATGGGAACATTAAGAATATCGGCAATTTCTTGTAAACGCCCAGCTCCTATACGATTAGAGCCTTTTTCATATTTTTGGATTTGTTGAAAAGTCACACCTAACTGGCTACCTAATTTCTTTTGCGACATCCCGATCATTGTTCTTTTAAAGCGAATTTTTCTGCCTATCGAAATATCGTTAAAGTGTGGATTTTTAGCTTTCACTTCAAGCTCCCCTGCCGGTTGCGAGCGCCCTCGCATTGGTATTCCGGGAGTCTGAAAGTACTGAGTTCAGTCAGCTTTTTTTGCTTTTAGTGCTCATCGCACCTGGACATGGCAAAAACTCCCGGAATCCCGGGATACCTACAAAAGTAGGCTAATCTTATGTACTGAACTTTAGGGCTTTCAGACCCTACTGATCGCTGCGTAGACGACCAAAGTTACCCTTTAAGGTATAAAGCAATTTCAGGAAATTAGCAATAAAATTTAAAAACAGTCTTTATTTTATGAGCTCCACCCCCGCCTCTCAAACTTTTATGCCCGCTCGTAAAAACTCCAAAACCATGAAATAAAACCCACGTTTATTGAGATGACTAATAACCCTTTATTTTTGAGATCACACCTCCCAAAAGCACACCTAACAACATATCACCCCCTCTCAAAGCCATTCTTTGGAGCATATCTTTGAAAGCTTTACACTGTGATACGTTGGATTTTTGCGCCACAACGAGCCAATTTTTCTTCCAATCTCTCAAATCCACGATCAAGATGATAAACACGATTGACGATTGTTTCTCCCTTTGCTGCCAATGCTGCAATCACAAGAGAAACAGAAGCACGCAAATCCGTCGCCATGACAGGAGCCCCTTGCAAATTCTCTGTTCCATAGACAGTTGCCGTCTGCCCATCAAGCTTTATCTGTGCTCCTAAGCGATTGAGTTCTTGAACATGCATAAAACGATTTTCGAAAACCGTCTCTGTAATATGCGCGATTCCTTCAGCCCGTGTCATGAGCGCCATGAATTGCGCTTGGAGATCAGTTGGAAAAGCAGGATAAGGTCCTGTTTTAATATCAACGGGCATAATTTTGGTGTTCTTTGGATTTCGCTTAATATGAATTCCTTGAGGTTCTATTTGAATCTCGAGTCCTGTTTTTTGGAGCACCTTAAGCACCTTTGTGAGATGATTAGGATTTGCATTTTTAAGAAAGACATCTCCTCCCGTCATAGCAACAGCCATTGCATATGTTCCCGCTTCGATTCGATCAGCAATAACGCGTACTCTAGCACCGTTGAGTTTTTTAACCCCTTCAATTGTAAGCGTTGTTGTTCCTTCACCGGTTATTTGAGCCCCCATAGCATTCAGGGTTCGAATAAGGTTTGTCACTTCTGGCTCACAAGCTGCATTCTCAAGAGTGGTTGTTCCCTTTGCCATTGTCGCCGCCATCAGCAGCACATGGGTTCCACCAACAGTGACTTTAGGGAAACGATAGTGAGCACCTTTTAACCCCTTTAGCGCTTTTGCATGAACATATCCATTTTCGATAGTAATCTGTGCGCCTAAAGTTTTAAGTCCCTCAAGGATAAAATCGACAGGTCTTGTTCCAATAGCGCATCCTCCAGGAAGCGAAACATAAGCCTCTGCGCATCGTGCAAGCAGTGGTCCGATAACCCAAAAGCTTGCACGCATTTTTTTCACCAGTTCGTATGGTGCCCGTGTTGTGGCTATTTTTTGCGCCGTAAAATGAATTGTTCTTGAATTCACACATTCATCGTTAAACTCTTGTCCATCAACGGCATATCCAACACCATGATTATTGAGAATACGAATAAGCAATTCAACATCGGCCAGATGCGGAATATTTTCTAAAGTGAGCGTTTCTTCTGTCAGCAGCGCCGCAATCATAAGAGGCAATGCAGCATTTTTTGCCCCTGATATAGGAATTGTTCCTTGAAGTTTTTTTCCCCCAACAATTTGAATAGAATCCATCGTGTTTTCCCTCTTTTCCTTTGTGCCTGCCCTTCCAAAGGATTGTCCCCCTTCGGGAAGTTATGCTTTATTAATCGTTTTAGAACGCATTCTAACTATGAGAACAAATTATTGAGAAGTTTGGTTGCAAAAATTTACTAAAAAACATTTTTTTGCATTTTAGAGCTTTTTGCATTTTAGAGCTCTGGTTGTGCTCTTTTTCGGCTTTGCTCTTTTCGACGTTTCAGGTTTTGACGCAATTGTTGTGCCAATCTTTCTTGACGTCGTTTTGCTTTTTCATCTTGATGATTAATTTCATTTTGTTTTTGTTTTTGATGCATTTGTGTCATTGCGCAACCTTTTAAACAGTGTTGAGCTTCTATCCAAGCAACTCATAACCTTAAATATTTAAGCATATAAGAAACATATGTCATGACATAAGATACGTTTTCTTGCAAGAATATACAAATGTTCTCTTGCCTATTTTCTGACAATATGGCACAAGACAGCGCAAAGATTGAAAAGGGCTGCGGTAGCTCAGTGGTAGAGCACTCCCTTGGTAAGGGAGAGGTCGAGAGTTCAATCCTCTCTCGCAGCACCATTTTATTCTTCTTTTGCCTCTCTCTTCTTGCCCTTATAAGTCTTCCCTATAAGCCTAAATCTTTTCCCCAACCTTCATCGGCTTCATCAAATCCTCCATCCTTTAAACCATGCGCTTCAATAGCCTCAAAATCAGTAGCTTCAAAATCAAGAGCCTCAATGCCACGCTTAATCTCTAAAATGCCTTACGAACGGCTTTTGAAATTGACCGCCCCCCAAAGAATATCCCCCCACCCCTTTCCTTGCCTCCCCTCTCTTTCATTTCTGTAAGATTGTCCCCCTATCCTTCTCTTTACCAAGCCTCACTGTTGCAACAGCTCTTAGCACTTGAGACGGTATAGGCATTTTTATTTTTTCAATATTTTATTTCTTGAATATTTTTCCCCACAAGCTCACCCTGTTTGTAATATGCAAACAAACGATTTTACTTGATTCAATATAAGAGCGTCTGAATAAGAAGGGTTGAAATAAGAACATCTCACACTATTTCGGGCTCTCATTGAAATTCAAATTAAATCTCAATAATGAATTATTATAAACTCATTGTTTGAACATATCCCATTGATACCTTTATCCGCCCCAAAATGAATAATCTTATCTTTCTAGCCTCTCTACCCACCTCAAGCAACACAAGTATTCCCTGTAAAAATTAGAATAAGCTTCATCGATCCTATTCGTCATTTACAACAAATCTAACAGAGCCATTTCCAGAACCTCCTCTCAACGCCTTTCCCATTCTCCCCACCCCTTACCAAAAGCAAAAACCAAACAGTGATACCCCTCCACAGTGAAGCTTTCAAGAAGCCACCCCACGCTCCCATATGGCAAACATCCCATATGGCAAACATCCCATATGGCAGAAAATTGAGAGCCTGCCTTTTCAAAGAAGATCCCTCATTACCAATTTTATACACTATGGTTTTCCACGTGCTCTAAGCCTCCCTCTTTCAACACGCATCTTTTTTATACGAATACTTTGATTGATACGGATAGCGTTATTCGTCTTGCATAAGAGCCCCAAGAGCGAAAAATTCTCTCCCCCTCTATTCTATTGAAATCAATCACTCCTCTTCGCTTACAGTTCACAAACAGAAAGATCCGTA
>NZ_JBHIOZ010000110.1:0-1674 GCF_042195805.1 Bartonella sp. AP57NXGY
AATGAACACAAGAAGGGAGACTAGAGGCAATGAGAACGCATTGTTAGAATGCTCTCTATAGGCCGCAAGAGGTAAGTTTATCCTCTAAAGGTTGCAATTAAAGGCTTAAAGATTGGCATTAAAAGAAAAATGAAGGGGCTGCGTATGTTATGGGGGAATATTTATGCTGTGGGAGGTGGAGGGGTAGTGAAGTTGGGGGTTGGTGGATTGTTTTGAGCCGTGGGGGGATATTTTTGAGAAAAGGAAGGGGAGAAGAGCTAGGGGGTGGAGTTGAAGGGTTGGGAGCGCTTGTTGTACTGCTTGGATATCGGTGTGTGGGGGAGAGGTTGTTTTTGAGGGCGGATGAGATGTTCGTGTAGGATGAAGCGGTTTGGAGGGGGAAGAGGTGATGTTTTTAAGAGAGAAGGAGCTTGTAGGAGGGCTTCACGCCCTTTCAGGGGAGAATTAAAAGGTTAGGGGCGCTTTTGAAGCCGATGGATATCGGTGTGGGGGGAGAGGTTGTTTTTTCAGTTCATTTGGGGGAAAAGTGTGAAAAAGTATTTGTATATATGTGGGCTTAAGATTTGTTGGCTGGTCCCAGTAATTGGATGATATGCCCCATTTTTCGGTTGGGGTGAACAGTGCTTTTGCCATATAAATGGATCGAGGTGCGCTCTTGCTTCAGAAAATATTTTAACGTGCTAAAATTGTTACCAAGAAGATTGGTCATTTGGCAATCGCTATGGCGATAGGGACTGCCTAAGGGAAGTCCGCAAATAGCACGGATATGCTGTTCAAATTGTGAAGTTATGCATGCCTTTTGTGTCCAATGACCAGAATTATGGACACGCGGTGCTAATTCATTCACTAAAAGATGACCATTCGTTAAGACAAAAAGTTCAATACAAAGAACACCAACATAATCGAGGGCATCCATGACTGTTACACTGATTTCTTGAGCTGCTTTTTGCACGTCAAGTGGAATATGTGATGGAACAAAGGATTTATGAAGAATTCCATTTTTGTGTTGATTTTCAGGGCAGTCATAAAAAATATGTTCTCCTTGTTTTGTACGTGCCGAAAGAACCGAAATTTCCGATAAAAAAGGGACTATTTCTTCTAAAATACAAGGCTGTTCCTGAAAAGTCCTTAAGGCTTCGTCAAGGGTTTGTTCATCTGGGTGATCAAGCTTGATCTGGTTTTTTCCGTCATAACCAAAACGACGCGTCTTTAAAAGACCACGTCCGCCTAAGGTATCAAGAGCGGAAAGAAGAGAAGAAGAATTGTCAACAGCGTGCCATAACGCGGTGCCAATCCCTTGATCACGCAAAAATTGCTTCTCAAAAAGTCGATCTTGCGTGATCTCTAATGCTTTGGAAGAAGGATAAACAGGCTTACTCTTTTCTACATATTGAACCGTTTGAAGCGAAAGATTTTCAAATTCATAGCTGACAACATCACACTGAGAAATAAAATGATCTAAAGCTGATATATCGTCATAGGCGGAAACAATATGGTTGTTTGCTGTTTGAGCGGCTGGGCAATCGGCTTCAGGGCAAAAAATAACGGTTCGAAATCCTAATTCTGCGGCCGCTATGGCGAGCATCCGCGCTAATTGTCCCCCCCCGATTAAACCAATGACGCTGCCTGGAGGTAACATGGTGAAGGGAGTGGTGTTGGACGAGGTGGTGTTGG
>NZ_JBHIOZ010000110.1:1774-4034 GCF_042195805.1 Bartonella sp. AP57NXGY
AAAACGGTGCCATTTTAAACCTCCGTTACAGGCGTTTGGGCGACATTGGCTGTTTGTTGTTGACGCCAATCTTCTAATCGTTGGGCGAGATCATGGTCATAAACGGCCATAACGGCTGCGGCTAAAAGGGCTGCATTAATTGCGCCTGCTTTGCCAATTGCTAATGTGCCGACGGGTATCCCTGCTGGCATTTGTACGATTGAAAGCAAAGAATCTTGACCAGAAAGAGAGTGAGAATGCACTGGAACGCCAAAAACAGGAAGAGGAGTAAGGGCTGCTAACATACCTGGAAGATGCGCTGCCCCCCCCGCACCGGCAATTAAAACTTTAAACCCTGCTTCTTTTGCTTCTTTGGCAAATTGATAAAGGCGTTCAGGAGTTCGGTGTGCTGAGACAATATGCGAACTATGAGAAATACCAAGATTCGTCAAAATATCTGCACTATGGCACATCGTTTGCCAATCCGATTGGCTCCCCATTAAAATCGCCACATCACATGATTTTTTCATCATTCTCTATCCTTTTCAAAGGTTCAATGCGATTCTTTATCATTATTTTTTTAAAGTTTTATATTCTTTTTGCAAAGCCAATTGATGACAGAGAAACAGTTATTTTTCAAATAAGGCGGAAAGCTAAAAATTTAAAGGGGATCTCGAGAGATGAAAAACTAAAGTATTGAAGGCATGAAGCACTTCTTGTGAGGGGGGAGGGCAATGTCACGGGGTGGCGTGGGACCCATGAGGCTGTTGAGCTTGCGGTATTGTCTTTTATTTAAGATAAGAGGGAAAAATGTATTGGGGAAAAGCCATTGATTATAAGTTTTTTTTAAAAAAATGTCTTATTTTTTATTTGCTAAAATAAACAAGATCACCATATGATATAAAATCTGTTGCAATTTGAAACATTGCTTATGAGAAAAAGAGATTTTTATGTCAAAAATGTGTTGCAAAATGAGGATATTCTTTTGAGAAAAAAAGAGATGTATATCTCTCGATTTCAAAGCCTATTTATTTTGTTGTTCAAGTGATTCTTTTGTGAGTGGGGAATATAATCTTTATAGGGGATATAATCTTTATAATTGTCGATATATCTTTAACAATGGCTGATATAAGGGGAAGCGAATAATCAACGCTTTTGTGCTTTTAACGCTTTTGTTGAGATGTGCTTCTGAGCGATTATATCGTTTTTTCACTTAAATATAATGGCAATATCAATCGCGAGTGACGAATTGTGAATAATAAATCCATGGTCTCTTTTTTGCCCAATTTTGTAATATGGTGAACGCTGAAATAAATAAGAGTTAAACAACGGATGTAAAGGAGATTTAAAAGCTATGTTTCTTCCATTTTTAATCGCTTTAGGTACTGCAGTAACGACTATGTGTGGTAAAAAAAATATAAGTTATGCTTTGTGGGTAATTTTATTCGTTGTCATTCTTCTCACTTTCAATCATCACGCAACTTCTACTTTAAATTTATCTTTTTGAGAGAATAGCCATGGAACATGTTGAACAAAAAAATCCTCACTTCGTCATCTTTATGAATACGCTAGGACTCTTTGGGTTATCTATTGTCTTGGTGGTGGCTTTTTATTATCAATTGGTAAAGTTTGAGTTACCTTGTCCCCTTTGTTTGCTGCAGCGCGTTGGATTGATGCTGGCAGGTTGTGGGTTCTTACTCAATATTCACCATAAGGTGAAAAATACCCATTATGGTATGGTTATTCTTGGTTGTATGGTAACCAGTGCTGTGGCAGCACGGCAAGTGTTTTTGCATATCACACCCGATGATTTAGGATATGGTTCAACGTTCTTTGGATTGCATTTTTATACTTGGGCTTTCATTATTTCTGTCCTTTGTATCTTTGCTGTCTCATTTGTCATGATTTTAGGCGAATTGGCACACAAGTTCAAAGAATTTTCTCCTTTTCCAGCCTTGAGTAAAACGGCAAGTTTCTTATTTGTGTTTTTGATTGCGGCAAATTTGATTTCTACCATACTGGAATGTGGTGGTGGGCAATGTGCCGATGATCCTGTAAGGTATGAATTGTTATCAAATTGGTTCCCTTCACAGTCTTGAAATTTTTTAATAATCCCTCATCATAATTTTTATTGTTAAAGAGGCGGAAATATTTAAGAATCCGCTTCTTTTTTATTTATTGGGAAGACATTTCAGCAAGATTGTTCGATAATCTGATCTTTTATACCAACGCTGGCTTTTATGAGCGCTGGCGATTGATATTTTTTTAGCGAAGACTTGTA
>NZ_JBHIOZ010000111.1:0-1575 GCF_042195805.1 Bartonella sp. AP57NXGY
CATTGTTTGATAAGCTCTAATCCTTCTTTCGATATCTTTCTCATCTGACGCTCCATAAAAAAAGCCCCACAAAAGTGAGGCGGCATAAAAATGTTTTCTTATGATCTCTATTGGCTATGCTCTTTGATCAGTTGCTCGACTTCGTCAACACCAAAGCCAAGCTGAAAGAGCGGCGCATATTCACTTTCCTGTAATTCATACTGACAACGCTTTTCGACAAAATCACCATTTGAATCAAACGGTATTTCTGTTGTTCGACAAACCTTATGCGTGTCATCTTCAATCCCCTCTTCTCCCTCTCCAAGCTCTTTAACAAAAACCCAATAAAAACGTGTTGTTAAAAGATTCCCTAGCCTTCTTACTGTTTCAACTTTGTCAAAAGAAAGCATGTTCAGATAATCTTCTTTGCTATTTAAATGTTCTGGATATTCTATCATCTCTCCCTCCTAAACAAAATGACGCGTATGGCTACATCCACGCGCCGCAACTTGTTCATTTCCACCATTGACGATCATGGCGGCTCGAGTAAAACGCCCATTATCCGTTGTATTACTCCAGCTACCACCCCCTAACAATGCTCTCATTTCAAACGTATTTTGCGTACGGCTTATGGGTATAGGAAACGTGCCCGATAAAAATTGCCAAACATAACCGCAACCATCCTCACAACCGATATGCGAGATCATTCGACGATTCGCCGTATCCTTATATCCACCTGAAACCTTAGAGGTTGGTTCTTTCTTGCCAACAATATGTGTCTTTTCATTGCTTCCATACATAGCAGAAGCAAACGCTTCATCACTCAGTAAAGATTTTTTAACACGCGCCATATCTGTTACATGTTCGGTATAATTACGGTTTGTTGTTATATTGGTACGATACATTGATTTCGTATTTTCACCCGTCCCTGATTGAAGATAAATATCAACCCAAAGATCTGTAGAGGGGTCGTAGACCATTCCCTCTGGTGAACTATAAGGGCGGTGATTGAGACACCAAACTGAATTGGGTAAAATATCCCCTGCCCTATAACCAGACAAGGGGTGACCGGAAATCGTACCAACATCCGCACAGAGCGTATGAAACCCTCCTATCTTTCGCGAATTACTCACTGTGTAATCCCTTGGATACGTAGAGTTTTCTGATAAAACAAATTTATGAGACTGTCCTCCATCAGAAACCAAATAAACATAATAATCCTTCCCCGCCGAAAGAGAAGGAACGCTTATTCTTGTATCTACCGTATAACTTGCAACCAAAGTATCATTGCCTAATGCCAAAGTTATGCGTGTTCCTTTTTTCACGGTTAATTGCGCTTTGCCTGTCGCTACAAGAAACGGTGTGGAAATTGAAAAAACCGTTAAATTGGACTGTTTCAGTAAATTGTTTACCTCTTCCGCTAGCGCTTTTGCCTGTGAAGCTACTGTATGAGCTGTTGTCGCTGTTTCCAGAGAACTCTTGATACCACTAAGCTCTTTCTTCATTGTATCGGCGGTTGTTTTGGCTTCTTCTGCTGTCCTTTTCGCTCTATCGGCTACTTCCTTGGCTTTTTCGGCTTCGCTCTTGGCTTGATAG
>NZ_JBHIOZ010000111.1:1675-3967 GCF_042195805.1 Bartonella sp. AP57NXGY
TTTTGGCTTCTTCTGCTGTCCTTTTCGCTCTATCGGCTACTTCCTTGGCTTTTTCGGCTTCGCTCTTGGCTTGATAGGCTTGTGAATCTGCCGCCTCGGCTTTTTTCTTGGCTTCGTCTGAGTACATCCGCGCTAAACTTACGGGGGCTTTAAAATTCTCAACCACTTGATTGATATCAATAACCCTACTCCTCGCAGACGAGGCTATTTTCTCTGCATTTTCTGCCTGATTGCGCGCTTGCGTCGCATCATGTCTTGCATAACCAGCAGACTCCTTGGCTTCCTTGGCTATTTTTTGTGCCTCTTCTGCTTCTTCTTCTAAAGACGCGGCTTTCTTACCCGCTGTTTCGGCTGCCCTCTGCGCCTCTCCTGCTATATATTTTGCATTACTCGCTATTTCCTTGGCTTTTTCTACTTCATTCTTGGCTTCATACGCTCGGTCATCGGCTTTCTCTGCTATTTTTTTGGCTTCTTCACCTGCCATTTCTGCTAATCTTGCTATAGTCTTAGCGTTATTGGCTGCTTCATTCGCGTCGTAAGCTTTACTCCACGCTTCATTCGCTGTGCTTTTTACTTTTTCCACCTCACTACGCGCTTGCTCCGCATCATGGTTAGCATAACCTGCTGTCTGTTTGGCTTCTTTAGCTATTTTTTGTGCTTCTTCTGCGGCTGCTTCTAAAGACGCGGCTTTTTTACCCGCTGTTTCAGCTGCCTTTTGCGCCTCTCCTGCTGCATATTTTGCACTATTGGCTATTTCCTTGGCTTTTCCGGCTTCATCTTTTGCTTCATACGCGTAGTTATTGGCTTTCTCCGCTATTTTCTTGGCTTCTTCGCCTGCCGTTTCTGCTAAACTTGCTGTAAGCTTAGCACTATCTGCTGTTTCATTCGCTTTGTGGGCTTTATTCCACGCTGCATTCGCTGTGCTTTTTGCATTTTCCACCTCACTACGCGCTTGCTCCGCATCATGTTTGGCATAACCTGCTGTCTGTTTGGCTTCTTGTGCTATTTTTTCAGCTTCATCCGCTTTACGCTTCGCCTCTTGTGCTATGCCCTTCACCGCTTCCCCACTCACCTGCCCTGCCGTCTCTCCTGAACGCACCGCAGACTCTGCTACCGCTTTCGCTTCCAAAGCTATTCTAGAGGCTTCTGTTGTGCTCTGTTGGGCTTGCTCCGCTTTCGCTATTGCACTATCTGCTGCACTCTTGGCTTCTTCTGCTGTGCTCTTCGCTGCATTCGCAACTGTCTCTACACTTTCGGCTTTAGCTTTTGCATCAGCGGCTGTCTGCTGTGAACTTACTGCTGTGCTATGAGCTGTTTCCGCTAAACTCTTAGCTTCACTCGACTTCGTTAACGCTTCTAAAGCTTTTTGCCCGATCTCATCACCAGCCTGTTTAGCTGTGGTAGCGGTCGATAATGCCGTTTCTGCAATACCTTTCACTTCTTCAGAAATATTCTTGACATCATTGACTAAGGTAAGCGCTGTAGATGCTTTATCCTTCGCTGCATTCGCTTCTGTAAGCGCATTGGTAGAGGCATTTTGGGCTTCTGTTGCAAGTTGTTTGGCTTCTTCTGAGAGTGTCTTAGATGACTCTGCTATCTGTTTGGATTCTCTTGACTCCGTTAATGCCTTCTCTACTGCCGTTTGTACTTGAGACGCTGTTTTTGTGAGTTCTCTAACAGAAGATGTCGCACCTTCTGATAACTCTTTTGATTGTTCTGCAATATCCTTGGCATCATCGGCTGCCTGTTTGGCTCCATCTGCCTTTAGACTTGCTTGCATGGCTACAGTCTTAACTTCATGACACGTTGCTACCGCCGTCGCTGCTACTTGCGTCGTCTCTGTTGCTGTTTGTGAAGCTTCTCTTGCTGTTTGTTCTGCACGCGTTGCAATGGTCTTCGATTCATCGGCTAATCTCTTTGCTTCTGTCGAGACATGGACGGCGTTCTCACTTGCCTGCTTGACCTCTACAAAACTTTGCAATGCCGTAGCCAATGAACCTTTCGTACTATTGATTTCCCCTGTAGCTCTATCGACTGCTGCTTTTGTCTCTTCTGCCATGCGCTTCGCTGCATCAGAAGTATTCTTGGCTTCTTCTGCTAAGCCATTGGCTGTATCCGCTGTCTCTTTCGCAAGGCTAGCCGTTGTCGTCGCTGCTTTAGCTTCTTCCTTCGCTTCATGAGACGTCGTAAGCGCTGTTGTCGCTGTTTGAACTGTTTTCGTCACTTCGCTAAGCGCTTGTTCCGAAACCCTCTTCGATTCTTCTGCAACCTGTTGCGCACCATTCGCACGCG
>NZ_JBHIOZ010000112.1:0-3926 GCF_042195805.1 Bartonella sp. AP57NXGY
TTCCTTTTATTGAAAATGATTCAGAAGTCATACGCACAAATATATCAATTGAACGAGGGCTTTTACGTGCAATTGATAATTGTGCACAAAAGAGAGGTTTAACAAGATCTGCTTTTTTGGCAACAGCAGCCCGTCACGAGCTTAATATTTAGCTCATCAATCTGGAAAAATTTCTCACTCTCGATTTTTTTACAAAAGCGTGTAATTGCATATGATCCGCAAACTATTAATGAAAATCAAAAGGCGGCAGGCAAACAAAACGCTATAGTCAAGAGGGATATAACTATCATTGATATTATATACATGGCATCTAATATTTCTGGACCTGTCATTGCCTTTCCCTCCTATAATAATTTCACAATAATTTATAAAATCTAAAATATAGATTTTTTTGTTGGCATGGTGTAAAAAATCGTATTTAATGACGGCACTGCATTGGTTGTATTGCGTCCAAAATTCAAAAATATTCCCAAAAATTCAATGAAATATCAAGCCTTTAATATGGCTAGAAAGCTCTGTTTTCTAGATAATTCTGACTAATCTATTTTTCAAATAACAAAAATCAATAATTGACTAATGATGTCATTAATTATGACGCAAAAGGAGCAATGATGAAAGCTGTCATCACTAAGCCAATGTGTGTTGTTGGAGACAATAAAAGCACTGTTCGCTTTGAACCATCAACACCCAATAATCCATTTGTTGAAGTTTCTAATCAAGTCTACGCACGTCTCAAGCGCGCCAATGCTGCAAAACTTTTTGTTGACGTCAAGACAACAGCAAAAACAGATAAGGCAATTGAACAAATTAAACAGATAGAACAAGAAGCCGTACAAACATCGTCTGAACCAGTGACAGAGGAAATTCCACTCGAACAGCCAAAAGCATCTAAAGCTTCCAAGTCACCTACCCCAAAAAAGGCTTAGAAGTTGAAGTTAATCATCCACCAAAAATGGTATCTTCAACAGGCAAAAGATACCTTCACAAGCCTTCAAGCCCCTCGCCTTAATTGGGCTCTGCGTAATGCTCTAAACACTACAGCAAAACAAGTTGAACGCTTCACTGAAAAGCAAGTTGCAGACATCTCATCAGCCCAAATAAAGCGTATAAGAAGAGGTGTTTATATTAAAGAAAAGGCGACAGCAAGGTTTCTTGAGACAGATATCATTGGTTCTGGAACACCGATACCTCTTAAATTTTTTAAAGCAAACGAAACAAAACGCGGCGTAACTTACACACTGTTTGGAAAGAAAGAAATCTTACCCCATGGTTTTATCAAGGGAGGCAGTTTTCCAAAGCGTGTTGAATTGAAAATGGGAGGGAATGTGTTTCAAAGAGATGACGGAGATCAATTCCCCATTGCAAAACAAGAAGGACCTTCAATTGCTAAAGTGATGTCTAAGCCAGAAATTGCAAGTGCTATTGTAAAAGAAGCCAATGAAAGATTAATTGCCAATATACAGTACCAACTTGCTCGTCAAGAATATGCCGCCAATAAGAAAGCTAAATAATGTTCTTAAGCTATGTCACCACACTACTCACTTTAATTGTAATTTTTAAAGCAGATTATCACTTGCGCTTTGGTTTTCTCCAGAAAAAATACAATAAAATCAATGCAAAAGGTACTTCCCAGCGGGTTGGCTTCGTTGCGGGGCAGGCGAGCGCGAACTATCGCTAGCGACAGAATTTTCAAATCAACTGTACATTGTACACTTAACTCATTGATAAATAACAAATTTAATGTGTCCTCATATACACACTGTACAATAGTGGATTATTTTTTAGAAAAAGTTTTTTATCACTTGACAAGACAGTATCATTATATCTATTGCCGAATCAGGTGCCTAAGAAACACCTTAAAACAACTAGCGGATTGGTTGCCGAAATAACTCGTTTTCCGCAATTTAAAAGCTTTGACTCATTGTATGCTACATGCATATA
The DNA here is from genome assembly GCF_042195805.1 of Bartonella sp. AP57NXGY. Classification (NCBI taxonomy): domain Bacteria; kingdom Pseudomonadati; phylum Pseudomonadota; class Alphaproteobacteria; order Hyphomicrobiales; family Bartonellaceae; genus Bartonella; species Bartonella sp. AP57NXGY. Next base: position 1,942 of record NZ_JBHIOZ010000112.1, read on the forward strand.
ATAATATTGTCGGGTGTGGTTATGCCATATAATACCCTTTCGGGGAAAGCATAACGACGGGCTAGTTGCCGTGTTTCTTAGCGCCCGGCACTCTTTTAGAGTGTCATTAAGAAACCTCTAACAACTAGGAGTTCATTATGAACACACTTATAGAAATATCAGAACAGGTTATTGATCAGGAAACTGTTCAAACTGTTAATGCGCGTGAATTGCACGCATTTTTGGAAATTACATCAAAGTTTGCAGACTGGATTAAAAATCGCATTAAAGAATGTAATTTTCGAGAAAATATAGACTTTATAGGTTTTTCTAAAAATTTAGAAAAAGGTGGGCGCCCAAGCATAGAATACTACCTCACCTTAGACATGGCTAAACACCTTTCCATGATAGAGCGTAACGATAAAGGACATGAAGCTCGTCAATATTTTATCAAATGTGAACGACTTTTGAAACAAGTAGCAACACCGCAAATAAATCTTGCCAATGCATTGGAAAATCCTCTTACGATCAAACAGCTCCTTTTAGAGAGTATTAATCAATTAGAAGACTTAAGAAATGAGGTGAATACACTCAAGCCTAAAGCAGAGGCTTTGGAAGGCTTAAAACGCTCTGATGGTTTATTCGGTCTTATTGAAGCAGCAAAGATGTTGGAAGTACGACCAAAGGATTTAACTGATTACTTGCGTAAACATGGTTGGGTGTATCGGCGTACTCCAGGGGCGCCTCTGTTACCTTATCAAGATAAAACAAAAAAGGTTTCATGGACTGTCCTGCTATCACCATTCAAAGACCAGATGGTACAGAAAAAGTGCTCCCTTCAACAAAAATTACATCCAGAGGATTGGCATGTTTGAGAGAGCAAATCTTTGGGGGTGTGCAATGAATAGCAGTGTCGACTTCTTATGCGATTTGTGGATAGCGTTGGCTCAATTTTCCAATCATCAAAGTGTTGGAGATGAGGATTGTAACACGCTGGTGCAGGTCATGGGCGTGGTGGAAAAAGCTTTGATTTTAGAACTTCAAGACGAAGTGCCCAATTTTACAAAGATTCTGGCAGTTCTTACAGATTTCGGAGCTTCAGAGTTTCCCATGGCTATGAATCCTTTTTTGAAAGCTTACGAACCAGATTTAGAAAGCCCCATTAAAAAGGTTGCTTAACTTAAAAACAGAACTCCCCTCCCCGTTCTCAAAAATGGGGAGGTGGTTGGTTTAGCTGCCACTTGCTTTTTTTAAGACTTCACCCATACGTGTTCGCCAATCTTTTCCTTGTTTTTTAAAAGAGGCAATAACATTTGGGTCGAGACGGAGAGTAACCGCTTGTTTAGGAGATTCAACGGGTGGACGCCCACGTTTACGGCGCTCTTCTGTTACATACTTAAAAAAAGAGGCTGGTAAAACGTCTTTAGCTGGCTTTAAGCGTGCAAGTTCTTCATCTGTTAGTGGTGGGGAATCCACAGCGTCCCAATCTTCTTTTGTATAGCCACATCCTGTTTCAAAGGTTTTTTTGATAGTCATTGAAAACCTCTCTTTCTTTTTTATTCGCTTGACGAAAACTGATAATGGATATCGCTTCATTGCCAAGCTTTGCAAAAACAATAACTGTTGTGCCATCCGCAAAATGTCCAATAGCCTTCATGCGGTTTGAATGGGTTGCATCAATAAGAGCATGTTCCCAGTCAAAGTAAATAACATCAGCAAAATCAAGCTTATGTTTAACAATGTTTAAAGCTCTTTTTGGTTCATCCCACACTATCTTCATATATTTTATGTACACGAAAAATAAAGCCTTGTCAATAATTAAAGTGTACAATAATTCGTATATACCATTCAAAATGGAGCAACTATGAATAAGAAAACGCGTAAGGGTCTATCGGTTCGTGCGTTTGCAAAAAAGATGGGTGTTTCACCTAATGCGGTGGTTTCTCGGATAAAGACAGGTAAATTTGATGCGGCTCTTTTTGAAGATGGTTCTGTCAATGAAGCCC
>NZ_JBHIOZ010000113.1:0-3919 GCF_042195805.1 Bartonella sp. AP57NXGY
GTAAAAAAATATATATAAATTGATAAGCGCTAACGATAAATACAGGTTTAAAAAACAGAAAAACCGGACGCTTTCAAAAAAATGAACTTCTTATTTCAAAATAAGATAATAAGTTTTTCCATAAATTATAAGTTCATTATTTTTTCTTTAATTTTTAAATCTGAAAAATCTGTAGCACTCTACAGATAGAAAAAAACCTTTTGCTCTCTACAAATCTATTAAAAAGCTTTCTACTAAGATAAAAGTACACATTCAAATGTATTTCAACTTTACTGGAAGAAGTTATAAAACAATCCACTAAATCAACTCTACCCCTTGCAAAAAACAAACAATAAGTTTAAAAGTTAAAAAAACTAATCACCACAAAGAAATTTACTTTCTTAGGAAATGTAAAAGAGCAAAACACATTAACCATAAAAGCTAAAAACACAACTTCTCTCTCTTTGCAGTCCGGTACTAAATTTTTGAATACGTTTAGAAAAACCAAATTTAGGAAACTTTATAGCGTTTAAATGTGTCTTTTTTGTGTTTATAGTTATTTCTTTCATTGGGGAGTTCATTATGAAAAAATTATATACAAAATTAGCAGGGAGCAATTTAAAATTTTCCCGTTTTCCTTTTATTAAAGTCCTATCCTTGACTTCAATAGCTGCACTTTTAGCCAGTATTTCCCCTGTTTTTTCGAATGATCTTGATTCAGGAGAAGAGATTTCTGCAAACATAAGGAACACTGCTGAGATATATCCACAAAGTATTGTCTCTGTTTATGATAGCTATAACAGTGATTTGGATTCTTCTAGTGCATCACAGGAAAATTATTTAACAGCGCTGAATGTTTCTTTGACATCCAAGGTAAGTGCTGCTGATGACTATGCAAATTTTTTAACCAAAACTCTTACTGGTGTGAGCGATTATAGTCCTATAGTGAATGTTTTGGCAGAAGCCAGCGATTCAATACGTTCAATTGATATGAATGCTGGAAGTAAAAAAATAACAAGAGCAGCTTTAACTCCAAGAGTTGTAACGGGCGGTCAAATGACTAGGGATGGGAATTTGGGTAATCCTCTTGTCCATGGTGAACGAGCTCAGGGAGAAGCTCATGATGCTATTGTTTACGGGCAGGTAGCGCAGACGAAGGCTGACCAAGGGATTGCAATCGGCTTAACTGCTTTAGCCGGTAGGAGTAGAGATACTAAAAATAGCATTGCAATCGGCTCTTCTCTAACCGATAGTTATGATGAAAAAGAGAGAACAGTTTCATTAGGTGATTTTTCAATAGCCTTCGGTAGTAAAGCACATAGTTATGCAAATGAAGCGATTGCTATGGGGTACAATGCATATGCACAGGAGCAGGCGCTGCAGGGAATTGCTATAGGCGCTAGCTCTAATGTGACGGTTGCGGCAGGTGTTGCTCTAGGAAGCGATTCTATATCCGATAGGGCTGCTGGTGAGCTTGGCTACACTTCTTTGTTGCAGGGGCCTGCAACAAACGTTGAGGCGCAATGGAAAAGTACGCGGGGCTCAGTTAGTGTTGGTGATTATAGTAAGGGTATAACCAGACAAATTACAGGCGTAGCAGCTGGTTCTAATGTTACCGATGCAGTGAACCTTAGACAGTTGCAGGACTTAGAACAAGTTGTAAGACAAAACGGTTGGAAATTCTCTGTTGGAGATAAAAATGCTACAACTGTTCTTATGGATAGCGCGGTAGATTTTTCCGCTGGAAGTAGCAACCTAAATATTACAAAGGGCAAAGAGGACAATAAAGTAAAGTTTGATCTGGCTCAAGACATTGCACTGGAGAGCGTAAAGGCAGGTAAAAATACCTTCGATGCTACGGGCTTAGTAATTACTGATGGTCCGAAAATAACCACCGGTGGTATTGATGCTGGAAATAAAAAGGTAACGGGTGTTACATCTGGTGATCTTAGTGCAGATTCACAAGAGGCGGTAAATGGTAGTCAGTTGAATGTTGTAGCTACCCATATAGCTGGATATTTAGGCGGTGGTGTTAAATTTACGAATGGTCAATGGGATAATCCAGAGTTCAAAATTAAAACTTTAAATCCTGAGACGAATGAGATTGAAGAAGAAAGTTTTCCAAATGTAGCCAAAGCCTTTGAAGGTGTGGGTAAGTCTTATGTAAATCTTCACAATGAGATTAAAAAAGCTGCCGATGATAGTGTTTTTAAATGGCATGCCGAAACGGAGAGCATTACAATTGCTGCCAGTGAGGGAAAAGGTGGGCAAGAAAGTATTGCTATAGGTAAGCTTTCAAGTGCAACTGCCGATAATGGTATTGCATTAGGTGGTTCTGCAAATGCATCTGGTGAAAATAGTATTGCATTAGGTGGACTTTCAGCTGCAACAGCTAAAAATAGTATGGCATTAGGATCAAATGTACAAGTACTTTCTGAGGGTGGTGTTGCTGTGGGTTATAAATCTGTTTCTCGTAACTCAGTGTCCGCAGTTGGCTATGATCCTTCCATAGGGAGCCAGTCAACGGATGATGGTGTGATATGGAAGAGCACTCAAGGAGCTTTTAGTATTGGTGATACTCCGAATAAGATAACACGACAGCTTACAGGTGTGGCAGCGGGTTATGCAGACACTGATGCCGTCAACATTGCGCAGCTGAAAAAATTAAGGGAATTTGTAGCACAAGGGTGGACACTTTCTCTTAATGATAAGGCTGTTTCAAACTTTCAGCCGGGTGATATATTAAATTTGGTTTCTGGAAGCAAAAACTTTGAGATTAAAAATAGTGATACAACAGACAGTAAAGACAAAAAAATAACATTTGATTTGGCACAAGATGTCACATTGAACAGTGTAAAATTAAAAGACGTCACTTTAGATAAAACGGGCTTAACGATTGAAAATGGCCCCAAAGTAATAGCGGATGGTATTGATGCTGCAGGTAAAAAAATAACAGGTCTTGCGGGTGGAGATCTTAGCTCAAATTCGACAGATGCCGTTAATGGTGGTCAGCTTCATACAATCACTGGGGATTTATCAAAAATTTTAGGAGGAGATGTATCCTTTGATGGAAAAAACTTTAAAGTACCAGGGTATAAATTATCGAATATTGATAAAAAAGGTGAAGTAACAGATAAATCTCATACCGATGTTGGTTCTGCCTTTAAAGGACTTGATGATAATATCAAGAATGTGAATGCTCGTATAAAGGAATTTGAAAATGACCTCTCTTCGAATAGTTTAAATTGGGATGGCAGTGTAGGTGATGGTGGTGCCTACAATGCTGCTCATGGTGAGAAGGGTGCGAGCAAGATTGTTAATGTCGCTGATGGTAAGGTAGAGAAAGATTCGCACGAAACTATAACAGGTTCCCAGCTTTATGCACTGGGCAACAAAGTTGCAGAATATTTTGGCGGCGATGCTACGTATGAGAATGGCGTATTGAACAAACCAACCTTCAAACTCAAAGTTTTCAACTTAGAGAGCAATGAAATTGAAGTTGAAGAAAAAACCTACAATAATGTAGCGGAAGCCTTTGACGGAATTGATAAGAATTTCCAGACTGTGAATAAGAATATGCAGAACATCGTTAATGATTTTAATGACAAAGTCACGAATATCAAAGAATCTGTCCAAGGCGATGCTCTGTTGTGGGATGGTAAAGAACAATCCTTTGTAGCCAAGCATGGGGAAAAAGATGGAGAAAAGGAAAACAGCAAGATCACATCGCTTGCCGCAGGTTCTATAATATCAGCTTCGAGTGATGCGATTAATGGCGATCAGCTTCATACAATCACTGAGGATTTATCAAAAATTTTAGGTGGAGATGTATCCTTTGATGGCAAAAACTTTAAAGTACCAGAGTATAAATTATCGAATATTGATGAAAAAGGTGTTGTAACAGATAAACCGCATACCGATGTTGGTTCTGCCTTTAAAG
>NZ_JBHIOZ010000114.1:0-3909 GCF_042195805.1 Bartonella sp. AP57NXGY
AAGTCGATAGATGGTCGCGTAGCCTTTCAGTTTTCTGGTCTGGACCGTAATATTGCGAGCATTAAATCGATGGGGCGTATTTTGCTTTGTTGGGTTGATGAGGCAGAGCCCGTTACAGAGACGGCTTGGCAGACGCTTATTCCAACGTTGCGTGAAGAAGGCGAGGGGTGGCGAGCAGAGTTATGGGTGACATGGAACCCGTTGCGAGAGAATGCCCCCGTTGAGAAGCGGTTTCGCTTTTCAGACAATGAAGCCATTAAGCGTGTAGAGATCAATTGGTCAGATAATCCGAAGTTTCCTAAGATCTTGAATGAAGCGCGGCTTGATGATCTGAGAAACCGTCCCGAGACCTATAAGCATATATGGGAGGGGGCTTATCTTACAGCAGTTCAAGGCGCTTATTATCAAAAGGAAATGTTGGCAGCCGAGCAAGAGGGGCGGATAGGGCGCGTTGCGCGTGATCCTTTAATGCAGATACGCGCTTTTTGGGACATTGGGGGTACGGGTGCTAAGGCAGATGCTACGGCGATATGGATAGCGCAATTTGTTGGTAGGGAGATCAGAGTACTTGATTATTACGAAGCACAGGGACAGCCTTTATCCGAACATATCGGTTGGTTGCGTCAAAATGGTTATGAGAAGGCATTGATGGTGTTACCCCATGATGGTGCGACGAGAGACCGTGTGCACAATGTGAGTTTTGAGAGTGCTTTAAATGATGCGGGTTTTGAAACGCAAGTGATCCCTAATCAAGGGGCAGGGGCGGTTAAGATGCGTATAGAGGCGGTGCGACGTATTTTGCCGTCTGTTTGGTTTAATGAAGAGACAACCGTAGCGGGTCGTAAAGCACTGAATTGGTATCATGAGAAATGGGATGAGAAGCGTAATATTGGTTTAGGCGCTGAGCATGATTGGTCCAGTCATGGTGCGGATGCCTTTGGGTTAATGTGTGTGGGGTATGAACAGCCGATGCAAAAACAGAAGAGACCAGCTTATAGTGGTAGAGAAACTTATGAGAGCACGTCATGGATGGCAGAATGATGCATGATGAAGAGCATTTAGAGAAAGAAAGTAACGCATCAGATTTGTCGACAGAAGGTTTGTTTCGCAAGCTTGTCAGCTGGTGACAAGCTATTGATTTATAATGATAATCTAGCGTTATTCATATTGAGTTAAAGACCCGAATAACGTAAGATTCTCTTATTTCAAATCTGTTTATATTGAATCAATCAAAACCACTCGTTTGCACATAGCAAGTGGGATGAGTGTGTGGATAAAATTTGTATAAGAAAGGACTTAAAATGGCTCTTATGAACCGTCTTAATGCAAGATCTGTTGCAACATTAGGGGCTGGCAAATATAACGATGGTGCCGGCTTGTTACTTCACAAGCGTAAAGATGGCGGTGCTCAATGGATTTACCGTTATACCATTCATGGGCGCCGTCGTGAAATGGGCTTGGGGGCATTGCGAAACGTTTCTTTAAAAAAAGCGCGTGAATTGGCAAATCAATGGCGTTCTGTTTTGCATGAGGGTCGTGACCCTATTAAAGAACGCAATAAACAAAAGCGTGAGGCGATAAGCAATCTCCATTACTTAAAAGATATTGCCATAGATGCTTTTGAAAGTCGTAAAGCTGAATTAAAAGGGGATGGAAAAGACGGACATTGGTTTTTACCATTACGTCTTCATATTCTCCCCAAATTAGGCTGTTTACCCGTTTCAGAAATTACCCAAACTGAGATACGCAATACTCTTGCTCCTATCTGGCATACAAAAGCTGGAACAGCTAATAGAGCTCTTAATCGTCTTAATATATGTCTCAAACATGCGGCTGCATTAGGATTGGATGTTGATTTACAAGCAACAGAAAAAGCACGTGCTCTCTTAGGCAAACAACGTCATAAAACGCAAAACATGCCCGCAATGGATTGGAAAGAGGTCCCTGCCTTTTATAAAACACTTTGCCAAACAACAATCCTAACACAACTGGCTTTGCGTTTGCTTATTTTGACAGGAGTTCGTACTTTTCCTTTGCGTCATATTCGTGAAGGTCAAATTGAAGATGATGTCTGGACAATTCCTGCTGAAAATATGAAAGGAAAGCGTGATACTACAACAGAATTTCGCGTCCCCTTATCAAAAGAAGCGCTGAAAATTATTGAACAAGCTCGTTGTATTTCTAAAAGTGATTTTCTTTTTTCTCCTACCGGTCGCGGTCCTCTTTCACATACGATGATGGCTTGGTATATGAGAAAAAATAAAATTGAAGCATGCCCCCATGGATTTCGCTCTAGTTTACGTGATTGGCTTGCTGAAACAACCGATGCTCCCTATGAGGTTGCTGAAACTATTCTAAGTCATACAGTTGGCGGCAAAGTAGAGCGTGCCTATCGTCGCACTGACTATCTAGAACAGCGCCGCGTTTATATGGATAAATGGGCGGCTTATGTCACGGGTCAATCTTAAGATATGGGGTGAATAACCCCATTATCTGTGGATAACTTTAGCTCTCTTTTCTCTCATTCTCTCTCAATAAGACTCATAACGTATCACATTAAAATTTATATGATAAAATATTGTTTTCTATAAATAAAATATCTTCAAAAATGAACCAAAATGTGGTTAATAAATAGTTATGATTTGTTACCATTTTTTGATAGAAAGGATTTTAGTATGACAGAAAATGATATTCTTTTGACAGACCGTGAAAGTGCAAAATTGCTTCATATGAGTGTCTCAACATTCCGCCGTCATGTTACCAATGGCTCTCTCCCAAAACCTTTAAAATTTGGTTTTTTGTCCCGTTGGTTACAATCGGATCTTATCAATGTCATCGAGCAAGCAAAACAGCAACGTCAAAGTGACGCGGCATAAAAAAAACCTTGTCACGTAAGGACGGACAAGGCTTTCTCAAACTCATCACCCTAGAGATAGCACAATCCGTCCTGTGACGCAACGTTATAGGATTTACAATGATGTGTTCTTTTAAGAATGCGCAAGGTATCACACGTGCCTTGCGCGGGGTTTGGCATGGGCGTTATGGAACAGCCCGTTGCCCTGCTCATGATGATAGGCTGCCTAGCTTATCCCTTGCCAATGGACATGATGGGCGTCTTTTACTCTATTGTTATGCTGGCTGCTCTTTTAGAGAGATCATACAAGCGCTCATTAGAATTGGCTTGCTTGGAAAACAAGCCTTTTTTGATAAAGCTTATGATCAGACGCTTTCTTTCTCAAAACAGTTTTGTGCTGATCTCAAACGAGCAAAACAGAAAGCAGAGAGAGCAAAAGCAATTTGGCAACAAAGCCAACCAATCAAAAATACTTTAGCAGAAACCTATTTACGTATGCGGGGTATTACATGTGATTTGCCTGCTGATTTACGCTTTTACGACAAATGTTCGCACCCCTCTGGGGTTACACTGCCCGCGTTGGTTGCTTTTGTTAAGGGCGCTGGCTCTTTCGCCATTCATAGAACCTTTTTACAAGCCAATGGCTGCAAAACAGACCAAAAACCAGCAAAAGCCATGTTGGGATCTGTAACAGGTGGTGCTGTGCATTTAAGTCAAGGCAATCCCAAACATCTGGTCATTTGTGAGGGCATTGAAACCGGTCTGGCTCTTTTGTCTGGGTTGTTATCAGAGCCCGTTGATTTATGGGCGTCCCTTTCAACCAGTGGCATGATGCGTGTGAATTTACCCCATACAAAAGGACGTCTCACCATTGCAATGGACGGCGATGATGCGGGTCGTAAAGCAGGTTTTACCCTAGCTGCGCGTGCCTATAGACAAGGCTTTGAGGTCTTTATGATGCAAGCTCCAAAAGGAACCGATTTTAATAACGTATTACTTTCTTAAAAGAGGGAAACTATGAAAGATAGTAATTTACAAAACAATAATGAAAATAC